>JANONT010000090.1:0-3485 GCA_031420955.1 Candidatus Nitrotoga sp.
CAGCGGTCACACATCGCGCAGTGGGCGTAGTGGATGCGGTGGAGGGAGGAACGATCACTATCACACATAGTCCAATCGCCTCGCTTAATTGGCCGGATATGAGCATGAATTTTAAGTTAGCTCATGCGGATTTAGTGAAAGGAATAAAGCTCGGCAATGAAGTGGATTTTGAATTTGTCGAGCGTGCAGCGGGGGTGTGGGAGGTGGTAAAAATTACACAATCTGCGCCTGCTGCAATTAATCAAAAAGGGCGCTAGCCATGTTAGCTAAAATAATCGAATGGTCGGCGCGCAATGTTTTTTTCGTGTTGCTGGGGACGGTGTTGGTCATCGGCGCAGGCATTTACGCGCTGGTGAAAACGCCGCTGGATGCCATTCCCGACCTATCCGATGTGCAGGTTATTATCTACACCGAGTATCCCGGCCAAGCACCGCAGGTGGTGGAAGATCAAATCACTTACCCGCTCACCACGGCCATGTTGGCAGTGCCGAAATCAAAAGTCGTGCGTGGCTTTTCAAATTTTGGCGTGAGTTTTGTGTATGTCATTTTTGAAGATGGCACCGATATTTATTGGGCGCGTTCGCGTGTGTTGGAATATTTAAATTCTGCCGCGCAGCGTTTTCCGGCAGGCGTAAATCCCGCTTTAGGGCCGGATGCGACAGGTGTCGGTTGGGTTTATCAATACGCCGTAATCAGCGCGCAACATACTTTGGCCGAGTTGCGCGCGATTCAAGATTGGTTCGTGCGGTATCAATTAACCAAGGCGCACGGCGTGGCCGAGGTGGCCAGCATCGGCGGCTTCGTCAAGCAATATCAGGTGGTGGTTGATCCGCGCAAATTGCAGGCGTATGGCATTTCGCTGACGCAGGTCAGCCAGATTATTCGCGACAGTAATCGAGATGTCGGCGGGCGCGTGGTGGAGATGGCCGAGACCGAATATATGGTGCGCGGTATGGGATATTTGCGCGGCGTAGATGATCTGAAAATGTTGGTGCTCAAAAGTGATCGGGGCGTGCCGGTGTTGTTGCGCGATGTGGCGCATGTCGAGCTAGGGCCGGATGAAAGGCGCGGCCTCACCGAATTAAATGGCGAGGGCGAGGCGGTGTCGGGCATTGCTGTGGCGCGTTATGGGCAGAACGCTCTGGCGGTGATTGAAAATGTTAAAGCAAAAATTGCCGAGATCAGTAGCGGTTTGCCGAGCGGGGTAGAAATTCGCGCGGTTTATGATCGCTCGGATTTAATTCACCGCGCGATCGCCACGCTGAATAAAACACTGATCGAAGAGGCGATAATTGTGGCACTGGTGTGCATGATATTTTTGCTGCATGTGCGTAGCGCGCTGGTGGCGATTGTGATGTTGCCGGTGGGGGTATTGATCGCGTTTATTTTGATGTATTGGTTGGGGATGAACTCCAACATCATGAGCCTGGGCGGTATTGCCATTGCCATCGGCGCGATGGTGGACGCAGCGATAGTCATGATAGAAAACGCACACAAACATTTGGAGCGGTTGGAGCAGTCAGAGGAGGAGAAAGAACCCCTCTCCCTCCGGGAGAGGGGTTGGGGTGAGGGAGCGCACTTCGCAATCCCCGACCATGCCAGAGCAGAAGCTATTCTCGCCGCCTGCAAAGAAGTCGGCCCGGCATTATTTTTTTCGCTGCTCATCATCACGGTTTCTTTCCTGCCCGTATTCACCTTGGAGGCGCAAGAAGGACGCATGTTTTCCCCCTTGGCCTTTACCAAAACTTTTGCTATGGCCGGCGCGGCGTTGTTGTCGGTGACACTGGTACCGGTGCTGATGCTGTTATTCATACGCGGCAAAATTATTCCGGAAAATAAAAATCCGGTGAACCGATTTCTAATTGCAAGTTATCGCCCCATCATTCAACAAGTCATGCAGTGGAAAAAAGCCACGCTCGCCATCGCATTATTTTTGATGGCAATCACAATTTACCCGGCACTCAAACTCGGCAGCGAATTTATGCCGACATTGAATGAAGGCACGCTGCTGTACATGCCGTCTTCGCTACCGGGCATGTCGGTGACCAAGGCCGCTGAATTGATGCAGACACAAAATAAAATTATCAAACAATTTCCAGAAGTGGAATCTGTCATGGGCAAGGCCGGACGCGCGCTGACGGCGACCGACCCCGCGCCACTGTAAATGTTTGAAACGGTTATCAACCTGAAACCAGAATCGGCATGGCGTGCGGGCATGAACACCGATAAATTTATTGCCGAACTCGATCAAGCCCTGCAATTTCCCGGCGTGTCCAACGCTTGGACGATGCCGATAAAAGCGCGCATCGACATGCTCTCCACCGGCATACGCACGCCCATCGGCATTAAAGTTTTTGGCAAAAGTTTGGCGGGCATAGAGGAAGTTGCCAAGCAGGTTGAGGCCGTCGTTAAGAAAGTGCCTGGCACCAGCAGCGCGTATGCCGAGCGCGTGACCGGCGGCTATTATTTGAACATCGTGCCGGATCGTTTGCAGCTTGCGCGCTACGGTTTGTCGATAGGCGAAGTGCAGCAAGTGATCGCCACCGCGCTTGGCGGTGAGATGGTGACGACCACGGTTGAGGGGCTAGAAAGATTCGCGGTGACGGTGCGCTATCCGCGTGAGCTGCGCGGCAATCCGCACATGATTGCCAGCCAAGTTTTAGTGCCCACTCCTGGCAGTGAAATGATTCCGGGTGGCGCGATGATCCCGCTGGGGCAGTTGGCGAAAATTGAAATCGCCAAAGGCGCGCCTTCCATCCGCACCGAAAATGCACTGCTCGCTGCATATATTTATGTTGATATTCGCGAGCGCGACATCGGTAGCTACGTGCGCGACGCGCAGCAAGCCGTGCGCGAGCAAGTGAAATTTCCACCGGGATATTACGTCACTTGGAGCGGGCAATTTGAATACATGGAACGCGCGATTGCGAAATTAAAAATCGTAGTTCCGCTCACGCTGCTAATTATTTTTCTACTGCTGTATTTAAATTTTCGCCGCTTTACCGAAACATTTATCGTCATGCTTTCAGTGCCATTCGCGCTGGTCGGCGGGGTGTGGTTGATGTGGCTATTAAATTACAACATGAGCGTAGCCGTGGCCGTGGGCTTCATCGCGCTGGCGGGCGTGGCGGCAGAGACAGGTGTGGTGATGCTGATTTATCTCGATCACGCATGGGAAAAATTATGCGCGCAGCGCGCAGGTGCTGGCCAAAAAATCACACCCGCCGATTTATATGAAGCGGTGATGGAAGGCGCGGTCGAGCGCGTGCGCCCAAAAATGATGACCGTGGTGGCGATCATGGCGGGGCTGCTGCCCATCATGTGGAGCACAGGAACGGGTTCGGAAGTGATGCGCCGCATCGCTGCACCGATGGTGGGCGGGATGATTTCATCTACGATCTTAACGCTGATCGTCATTCCCGCCATTTACGCGCTGGTAAAAACGAGGGAGCATTTTTGGGCAGAAAAAAATAATGTGGAGGGCG
>JANONT010000091.1:0-4974 GCA_031420955.1 Candidatus Nitrotoga sp.
ATACGATGATTTCATTCTTGGCCGCTATCGCCAGAGAGCCCGACAGCAGACTAGCCGCGATACTTATTTTGATTAAATGCTTCAGTGTGTTCATTACTATCACTCCTAGAATATTGTTAGGTATGAGTAGTTAATCACAAATGATAACAATTATCAACTAGGGAGTCGCACAAGGGCAGCGACTCCGTTGTGAATAAGCGATTCTGTTGCGGCGGGGGGGGTGTTTCAAAGCGATTATTCAGACTTACTTCGCTTCGTCTACCATCTGTATGGTTTTTTCTTCAACCTCTTTTGCCACCTGAACGACTGCTGGGTCTTGCGATAAATCAAGCAGCATTGCTTGCGGTTTAATAAGACCCAGTTTGGTTTTCCCTTTTTCTGTGTAAACCGAAATGCGGCAGGGCAAGGCCATATTCAAACGCATATCTACGCCCAACACAATCTCGGCTTGCTTGGGATTGCACACTTCAAAAACTCTGCATTGCTCGCTAAATTGAATGTCCTTGCTACGCAATATGGCACCCAAATCGTGAATATGCAGCACACCAAAATTATTTCGCCTAACCGCTGCTTCAAGGTCGGTCGCCGCTTGCTCAAAAGATTTCTGACTGTCAACGATGTAATACATGGATCACCTCAGGGTTTTCATTGATTGCATTATAAAAAAACGCACTCATCCGCGCAAAATTTGTTTCATCAGTTTACCCATTTCTGCCGGATTGCGGGTGATGTGGATGCCGCACTCTTCCATCACCGCCAGCTTGGCTGCTGCACCGCCTTGCCCGCCCGAAATAATCGCCCCAGCATGACCCATACGTTTGCCGGGTGGCGCGGTCACACCCGCAATAAATCCAACCACCGGTTTACGCATATTTTTTTTAATCCAGCGCGCACATTCTTCTTCGTCGCTGCCGCCAATTTCGCCAACCATCACCACCGCTTCGGTGGCGGGATCATCATTAAACATTTTCATAATATCGAGATGCTTTAAGCCGTTGATCGGATCACCGCCGATGCCCACGCAGGTCGATTGTCCGTAGCCCATTTGCGTGAGTTGCCACACCGCTTCGTAAGTGAGCGTGCCGGAGCGCGACACCACGCCTATCGCCCCTTTCTTATGAATATGCCCGGGCATGATGCCAATTTTAATTTCGTCCGGCGTAATCACGCCGGGGCAATTCGGGCCGATCAACAATGTCTTTTTGCCCTGCATCTTGTAGCGTGTCCGCAGCATATCCATCACGGGGATGCCTTCGGTAATACAAATCACCAAATCTAATTCGGCCTCGACCGCCTCATCAATCGCGGCGGCGGCATAGGGTGGCGGCACATAAATCACCGACACAGTCGCGCCCGTTTGTGCTTTAGCATCCGCTACGCTATTAAATATAGGGATGTCCTCGTAGCTTTGCCCAGCCTTGCCCGGCGTGACTCCCGCCACAAAACAATTCGCGCCATTGGCATAATTTTTACTGTGCAAGGTGTGAAATTGCCCGACCTTGCCGGTCATACCTTGCGTCATCACGCGGGTATTTTTATTGATTAAAATAGACATGAATTATTTTCCTCCCCGTGCTGCGGCAACCGCCTTTTTCGCCGCATCCGCCATATCGTTCGCGGCGATAATTGCGAGGCCAGATTCCGCCAGAATCTTTTTCCCCAGATCCACATTCGTGCCCTCTAGCCGCACCACCAGCGGCACTTGCAAATGCATTTCGCGCACTGCGGCCACCACGCCTTCGGCGATCACATCGCACTTCATAATGCCGCCAAATATATTCACCAAAATCGCGCGCAGCTTAGGATTTTTCAGCATCAACTTAAACGCCTCGGCCACTTTTTCTTTGGTCGCGCCACCGCCCACATCCAAAAAATTTGCGGGCGCGCCGCCGTAAAGTTTAATGATATCCATGGTCGCCATCGCCAGCCCCGCGCCGTTCACCAGGCAACCGATATTGCCATCCAGCGCGATATAGTTCAGATCAAATTTAGAAGCCTCGATTTCGTTCGGGTCTTCCTCCGCAAGGTCGCGATACGCCACAATTTCTGGGTGACGATACAGCGCGTTACTATCAAAACTAAATTTCGCGTCCAACGCAATCACGCGGCCATCGCTGGTCAGCACCAGCGGATTAATCTCGGCCAGGGTCGCATCTTTTTCCACAAACGCGCGATACAAACTCTGCAAACAAGCACGCACCCCCGCCACTCCCGCCAGCCCGATTTTTTTGGCCACCGCATCGGCCTCCGCGTCGGTCAAGCCCGCCACGGGATCCACCCACACTTTATGAATTTTATCGGGCGAGTTAGCCGCCACCACCTCAATCTCCATGCCGCCCTCGCTGCTGGCGATCAGCACCACGCGCTGCTTGCTGCGATCCACCACAAAAGCCACATAAAATTCACGCGCAATATGCACGCCTTCTTCCACCAACAAGCAGCGCACCTTTTGCCCCGCCGCCCCCGTTTGATGCGTCACCAATTGCATCCCCAAAATTTTGCCCGCGTACTCGCGCACCTCATGCACACTGCGCGCAATCTTCACCCCGCCGCCCTTACCCCGGCCACCCGCGTGAATCTGCGCCTTCACCACCCACACCGTACCGCCCATTTCTTGGGCTGCGGCCACCGCCTCCTCCACGCTGAAACACGCCTTGCCACGCGGAATAGGAATCGCAACCTGTCGCAAAATTTCTTTCGCCTGATACTCATGAATTTTCATATTGCCCCCGTGCTACACCATTAAATTTATTTTTGTGCTACCGGATTATTCCAGAAACGCGCTAGGTGTGAATTATAAATAGCGCGACTTTATTGGTTGCTTTAAGTGAGCTTTTAATCTTCTATTGTTGAAGCTTATACTGAAAAACGTGACCGATGCACCAAAGATAGGCAATTCTCTAAGCTCTGCGAGCTTGAGTTGTGACACCGCCTCAATAAAACTTCGGCACATCCTACGCGGGCTGTGGATTAAGAATTGCCCATTAAATCGAGTCTGACCCTATTTTTTCTGCAGCGCATCGCCGGCACTCAGGGATACGGAGTATTGTTGAACGAGTGTTTGGTGTACTGAAGCTGCATTATGCAATGGGGCAGGCAAGGTACCTTGGGTTGGTGCGTCACTTCACGAGATTGGGTCTGATGTGTATGGCCTACAATCTTAAGCGAGGGGTGGACACTCAACGGGATTTGCAGAATATGCAGCGGCATTGCGTCTAAAAATAGGTAATCGGGAGAAAGCCTCCCGATTACCCCTAAAGCTAAGCCAAAAAAACGGTATTTTGCAAAAAGTTACTCGAAAATGTGTGACTTTAAATTTAAAACATGGAAATTGGCTAAAGCGCGAATAGCTAACCGTGTCGCGCAAAGGTCTCTTCCAGTTTAAGTGCATCTCAAAACGGAATATCGTCATCAAAATTATCGAACCCGCCGCCTGATTTCGCGGGTGCGGCCGCTGGCTTCTTGTCATTTCTTTGGGCGGCTGGAGCAGACGATTCGGGCGCAGATGAGTTACCCTGATCGACCACTTCAAAGCTGCCGCCGCTGCTGCCCGATTTACTGCCCAGCATTTGCATCTCGCCCACGATGATGTCGGTGGTGTATCTATCTTTGCCTTCTTTGTCTTGCCATTTGCGCGTGGTGATTTTGCCTTCGACGTAGATCATCGAACCCTTTTTCAAATACTCGCCCGCCACTTCGGCCAAGCGGCGATAAAAGGTGAGGTTGTGCCACTCGGTTTTTTCTTGCTTCTCGCCCGCTTTGTCTTTCCAATTTTCGGACGTAGCGAGGGTGCAGTTGGTGACCGCTTCGCCGTTGGGCATGTAGCGTGTTTCTGGGTCTTTGCCGAGGCGGCCCACGAGGATTACTTTATTGACTGACATTGTTTTCTCCTTTTATAAATTTATTTACCGCTACTTCGTCAAACCCACTCATTTCAACTTTTAGGCAGGCCATACATTCGGCGGTGACGATCATCACTTCGCGCACGCCTTGTAATTGTGCCAATTTTTTTTGTAATTCGATACCCGCCATTTTATCCATCATCGGCAGCGGGTACATTTTAGTGCGGACGGCGGCGGGTGCTTGCATGGTGCTGGCGACGAGGAGCCACAATAGCAGCAACACGATGGAGAATATAAATACCGCGTTGCCGCCGATATGCTGCATTAAAAATCCGCCCGCCATCGCGCCCATAAACGCGCCTAAAAATTGCACGCTGCTGTACACCCCCATAGCTGTGCCTTTGGCGGCGACGGGTGCAATTTTGCTAATCATCGAGGGCAGGGTTGCTTCTAATATATTAAACGCAGTAAAGAATAAAAGTAGCGCGCAAGCCACGCCCCACACGCTGTGTTGGGTGAGCATTAGTAATAATTGTCCGAGTGCGGCTAGGGCAATCGCGCCCATAAAAATTTGTTTCATTTTGGCTTTTTTCTCAGCGATGATGATGGGCGGCACCATGAGTATGAAGGCAATTAACATCACGGGCAGATAGACCTGCCAATGCTGCGCGATTTCCAGCCCGTTATTTTTCAGCACGAACGGCACTTGCATAAACACCGACATTAAAATCGCGTGCAGCGCAAAGATTCCAAAATCTAGTCGCAATAATTCTTTGTTACGCAGCACTTCGGTGAAGCGGTTGCTGCTCACGCCCATCTCAGAATGAAAGCGCGTAATGGCAGGTTGCGGAATCACATAAATCACCACCAACATCGCCAACAAAGCCAACACACCGGTCAGCGCGAAAATGCCCGGCACGTCTATCGCTTGATACAGCACAGGCGACAACACCAGCGAGATAGAAAAAGTAATGCCGATGGTGATGCCGATCATGGCCATGGCTTTAGTGCGATGCTCTTCGCGGGTGAGGTCGGCGGTGAGTGCCATGACCGCAGCGTTGATTGCGCCCGCGCCTTGGATGATGCGCCCGGCGATGACCCAATAAATATTATCTGCATACGCGGCGATAAA
>JANONT010000092.1:0-1632 GCA_031420955.1 Candidatus Nitrotoga sp.
GGAACAGTTTGTGGTGACCACGGGCAAGCCGTAAGTGTGATGCCAAGCGCGCACCAGATGATCCGCCGCCGCCTTGCTGGCGGAGTACGGCGAGTTGGGTTGATAGGCGGTTTCCTCGGTGAAAAAACCGCTGTCGCCCAGGCTGCCGTACACCTCGTCGGTGGAAATATGATGAAAGCGAAACGCAGTTTTGCGTGCTTCAGGCAGGACACCCCAATATTCGCGTGCCGCCTGCAGCAGGGTGTAGGTGCCTAATATATTGGTTTCGATAAAAGCCGCCGGGCCGCTAATCGAGCGATCGACATGTGACTCTGCCGCCAAGTGCATCACCGCATCCGGCTGATATTGGCGGAATAAGCGCGTGACTTCTGTGGTATCGCAAATATCGACTTGCTCAAAAAAATAACACGGGTTATCCGCAACGGAAATCAGCGATTGTAAATTGCCCGCGTAAGTGAGCTTGTCCACATTAATGACGGTGTAGTCGGTTTCGGCAATGAGTTGGCGGATGACGGCAGAGCCGATGAAACCGGCCCCGCCAGTGACGAGAATTTTTTTCATATTCAAAATGGGGTTAATTTACAAGCCGTGATTTTACTGTAAAGATGGCGGCAAAAACGGTTTGATATGCGTGAGTGCGTGTTGCGTTGCACCGCGATGAGCGGCTACAAATTTTAATGCCGCTTGGCTGGCCAACTTGATTTGCTCGGCATTTGCGAATAAATATTGTAACTCGTATGCCAATTCGGCGACGTTGTTTACGCGTACTGCCGCGCCGCATTCCACCGCTTGTTCGCTGGCTTGAGCAAAATTAAAAGTATGCTTGCCAAGCAACACGGGTTTGCCCACGCTGCACGCCTCAATTAAATTTTGTCCGCCAAATGGCAGCAAGCTGCCGCCTATAAATGCCACATCACAAGCAACATAATAGGCAAACATTTCACCCATGCTGTCGCCCAACACTACCTGTGTTTCTGGGTTGATGGGATCGTTAGTGCTGCGTTTTTGAAAACGGATTTTGTGTTGTGCGAGCAGGGTCGCCACTTCGTCAAAGCGTTGTGGATGGCGTGGCACGATAATGGTTAACAAGTTTGGAATTTTAATTTGCGCGAGTGTCTGCAATAACAACTCCTCTTCGCCGGGGCGCGTGCTGGCGGCTAAAAAAATATTTCTATTGCGCCCAAACAGCGTGCGCAATGTTTCACCTAGCTTCAACATTTCAGCGGGGGGATCAATGTCGAATTTGAGGTTGCCCATGATAACTACCTGAAGGGCGCCTAAATTTTTTAATCGCGTCGCATCATCTTTGGTTTGTGCGGCGATTGTACTTAATTCGGTTAGACCTAATTGCGTGAGGCGCGGAAATTTTGCGTAACGCGCCGCAGACTTTTCTGACAAGCGTGCATTTAGCAACAACAGTGGAATTTTTTGTGTGTGGCAGGCGTGTATCAAATTAAACCAGATTTCTGTTTCCAACAAAATCCCTAAGCTCGGCTTGAAGTGCTGCAAAAAACTCTCCACGGCAAAGGGATAATCGTAAGGCAGATAAACGCGCAACACGTTATCGCCATAAAGTTGTTCGCTGGCAGCGCGCCCCGTGGGTGTGGTGTGCGTGAGTAATAATTGATGTTG
>JANONT010000093.1:0-7589 GCA_031420955.1 Candidatus Nitrotoga sp.
CGCATTTTCGGTTCTAGATAACTTGCCAAATGCGAAAAAATTCGTCGCACGGAGAATGATGTTTGGCAGCAATGGCTAGTGATTCGCGTAGGAAAAGTGCTTGTGCTGCTTGGCGTTGGATGACGCTTGTCTTGAAACAAAACAAAGCGTTTAATCCAGTCCACATAAGATTGCCCAGTGCGAATAGCATAGTGTTTCACTCGCAGCTTATTGCGCACTTGGTCAAGTAATTTAGGGGGATTTATCATGGTGTTTTTATCCGACAAATTAGGGGGTGCCATAATTCCATCTCAAATGAAATCAAGGCACTACAAGTTATGTGCCAGATTGTACACCTCGAAGGTGCTTTTATCGGCACTTTTTGGGGTGTTTATTTTACGTTAAGCTCAGATAGCCACTGCGCCCCGCGCAGCGGCAATAGCTGAGATTAAACCGATCGCATTTATTCAAGCTCACGGAACGATGGCAAGGAAATTGCAGTATTTACAAGCAGTTAAAAACATGATATTGAGCGAAGCGTAACGCAACGCTGTCGCATAACTGAAGGCGTTGATGCGAACATCGTGAGATACGCTTCGCGCTACATGAAATGATTTTCGGGGTTCAAATTTTCAGCCGACGCGCAAAGGGGAAGCCAAAGTGAGGGGGAATAACATCACGAATTTCCAGCGAAATAGTGCAGGGCAATCTGCGCCTAACGCCTCGTTAGAGCGGACACCGTTCGCTGCGCTCACGGCTACGCCCCACTGGACAGCTTGCATGCCAGGCTCGTTCTCATTATTTACTCCGTGGTCAGTTTCGCTGCTCGCCTGCCATAAACGCAAGCTGTCTGGCGGGGGTGCCGCTCAACTCGAACCACGTTAGCGGAATTTTGTTATGGCCATTCGTGAAGAAACAAGCCTTCTCCATTGGAACTACTTCTTAGCATTAGAGGCGGACGTTGAGCGTATGGCGCGGTTCGTTGAATTCTCTCGCAACAACTTCGGTACGTACTCAATTGAAATTGCGCACCTCTTATTAGCGGCGGCATCTGAAGTGGATGTCGTGGCCAAGCAGCTTTGTGCTTTAGTAGATGCGGAGGCCAATCCGGGCAATATCGAACAATATCGCACCACATTGCGTAGACACCTTCCAGAAATTGAAAACTCGCTTGTCACCATTCCCCGGTACGGATTGACCCTCGAACCTTGGAGCAATTGGCGGTCGGATGAAACCCCAGATTGGTGGCGTGACCACAATAAGGTTAAACACCAACGAGGAGAATACTTTCCATTGGCAAATCTACAGAATGTTTTAAATGCGATGGCTGGCTTGTTCCTGCTTGTCCTCTATTACTATCGATCTGTGATAATTGGGCGGCGAATTGAGCCACCGCCGACCTTATTTACACCAGCACCTGAGCTGGCATCAGTTTGCCCAAGCGTTGGTGGGCGCATGGCGCTGTTCTTCAAGACAGCAAAGAAATAGGGTCAGACTCGAATTAAAAACGCGGTAAGTTGGGCTGGTAGGTTGGTGCTGAGCCTGCGAAGCCCAACATTTCCATACATTATGGCCGCATCTATTTCTTGCTTGTTAGGCTTTATTTTCAGCACTAACCTACAAAATCCGCAGCATCTAAAAACCACTCGTGTTAAAGCGTACATGGCAAAGCTAGGTTCGCCGCCATCAACACGCACCCGAAGTTTTATGAATTCTGATTTACGTAGTCTCCTAGATAACCGAGAACCCCAATTGACCCCAAGTTTTCCATGGACGCATGCTGATTGCGTTGATGAGCAAGTGTGAGTGAGTCGGACGGCGGAGCTCAGTCGCCGTCTTCATTCTCCTGCGCCAGTAGAAACTTAAGCGTATAGGCATCGATGTCGAAATCGGTGTCGTCCGCGACTGCGGCAAAAACCAGGGGCGCAATGCGCTCCCGCTCCTCCGCTATCTCGAAGTCTGAGAATTTGGCCGCAGCCGCCTCGGCGGACATTTTCTGCATCATCTGCTTTGCCCGCGATTCGTAACTTTGGAGGTCGGGATTAACTCCCGGTGTGATGTTATCCTCGATCCAAGTCTTAGCCCACCTATGGAAGCGCATGCTCATGATTGCCCGCCTATCTTTTGCATTGTATTTCTCCTGCGTCGTATTCGGGGCTGATTTTTCGAGCCACTGTGACCCACCCGATATTTCAGTTCAAGTAGGTAAAAGCTTACTACATAGCATTGATTGCTTCAATAGTCGGTCGATGTAGAAAGGAGTCTTTCTGGCTTACCTTAAAGAAATAAGGTCCGTCTTGATTGATTTTCAAGCGTTGGTATTCACCACGCTTTCCAACGCGTCTTTTAATTTTGTGTATTTGAATTTATAGCCGCTTGCTTGCAGTCTGCTCGGCAGCACTTTTTGTCCGCCCAGTAATAGCGCTGACATTTCGCCTAGTGCCAGTTTCAGCACAAACGCTGGGGTGGTAAAAGCGGCGGGGCGATTGAGCGAGCGAGCGAATTCTTGGGTGAAAGTCTGGTTGCTAACAGGGTGCGGGGCGGTGACGTTGTACGCGCCTTCGGCATCTTTTTTGTGCAGCAGAAAATCAATTGCGTTAACTACGTCGGCAATGTGTACCCAGGACATCCATTGCTTGCCGCTGCCCAGCGAGCTACCCAGCCGCAGCCGAAAAGGCAGCAACATGCGTTGTAAAAATCCGCCATCCGGCCCCACCACTAAGCCCAGACGAACAATACAAACACGCACGTCTAACTCTTTTGCCTGACAGGCCGCACTTTCCCAAATATCACAAATTTGATGTGCGAAATCATTTTTACCGCCGCAGGTTTCATCGACTTCAACATCGTCTTGGTTGCCATAATAGCCAACCGCAGAGCCGCTGATCAGCACATGGGGCTTATGCGGCGAAACTTCGTGGGCGCGCTTAATATATTCCACCACGGCTTGTGTGGTTTTTTCGCGGCTGGCGATAAGCGCGCGTTTGCGCTGCTCGCTCCAACGTTGATCGGCGATACCCTCGCCCGCTAAATTGATGATGGCATCAATGTTTTTGTCTGCGGCGAGGGTTTCAATCGAGGAGATAACTTCCACATTGCGATCTGTATATCGTGCGGCGATTTTTTCAGGGTTGCGGGTCAGCAAAATCAAATGATGCCCCTGATCTAGTAGGTGTTCGCACAAGGTTTTGCCGATAAACCCGGTGCCGCCTGTTACGAGTAGTTTCATGATGCTCTCCTTCTTAGCCGCTTACGGAAACACTTTTCTGTCAACAATATACGCCAGTTGTGTTAAGTGTTGAATCATTTTCTCAGCAGAAATAAGTTGCTCTAATCCGACACAACCTTGCATTTCTGCGTGGATGTTGCTTTGACCCAATAAAATGCGTTGCGTTGCCCACACAGTAGTGATTGCGGGAATATCCAAGCCGTTTGAAGGGGCTTTTACTTCGATTTGTTGTAGGGGAAAATTGGCTTGGTCGCGTGCGATGAGCGTTAAGCGGCCTTCCGAGCTGCCGATAGTTTTAGCTACGCTGCCCCAGAATAATCTTAGTAGCGGCACGCTAAATTTACATGCACGGAGTAGTGTGCGATCTGATAAATGCGGCGCGATAAAACTCGCCAGATAAAGAAAAGTATTGATGAATACGCGATCAAATCCCACGGCAAACGTGATGGCAACGTTGTGCTGGTTAATTGTCAGGTTGTTTAGGGGAATTGGGTAGTTGCCGTAGTGCCGCTTACATCCATCTAAGTGGGTAAACGAAAATAAATGCCTGAACCACGGTGGCTCACCTAGTTTATTTGCAGGTTGGCCGAGCGGTCTGAGCAGGCTAAAAAGTAAGCCCGTGCTGAGCGGGTTGGCCGAGCCTAGGCTTAATCGAATATCAATTTTCGTGATGTGTGCAGGCTGAGTAAATGTTTGAGCGAGGCAACTGACTAAGCCCGGCACGGTGGAGCAGCCCGGCACTAAAGTCACGGCGCAGTCGGCAACGCTTGCTGCCGTGGCGCGCACTTGTTTAATAAATTCCAGTGATTCGGCGATGTCGATGTAGTGAATGTGCCGCGCAATACACGCCCGCACCAGCGGCGCGGGGTCGTGTTGAAAGGGCCCGGCGGCGTGAATCAAAATGTCGATGCCGGAAAGCCCGCTATCGAAAGTGGCCGGGTCGGCGTAATCAATCACGCGCGTTTTGATGGCAGCATTAGCCGAGGGATGGCGGCTACCGCCGATGACGTGCGCGTGTGGAATATGCGTTTGCAGCAGCCGCACAATGCGCTGCCCCATCGTGCCGGAGTGGCCGAGTACTAAAATTGTGGGGGCAGAAAGAGCGGGCAATGCGTTAAGAGCGAATTAACTTGTGCGCGACATGATACGACTCGTAGTGATCGCGTATGCGGATGGAGGTGGAGCCATTGGGGTTGTTGCGGAACAAATCTTCCAGCGTGCCTTTAACCGTGCCCCCCCAAGGCGAGTGCGGCACAAAAACATAAATTGATCCGGCAGCGAATAAGAGTACTTTTTTTTGCAGCGGGAATTCAGGTTTATTAAGCAACGGTAGATAGGGGTTTTCAATCGGCAACATTGCCGTCGGCAAAGGCTCGCTCACGGTTATATGCGTGTCTGGTAACAAAACCATGTCTGAGGGTTTTGAAAATGAAACCATGCTCGCCATGATAAAAGCAGGCACGGTAATAACCATGGTCATACGGTATTTTTGATAAATTATCGCACCCATTGCCAGCATCGCGCCCGCAAACATAAACAACATGCACAGAAAGAAAATCGGGTAAATAATAATAGGCAACGACACTGCCGCAGACATCGCAACGATCAGCCTTTCACCCAAGGTGGCGACCCAACCCGCGAAAACCATAATGGGAAAATAGGAGATGCGCCACACGATGATTGCGGCCAACACGAGTAATATTTTTTTAAAATGGCTGCGTGGTCGGGCGGGATTATTTTGCGACAGCCAATCCCATGATAAAAAAACGCCAACGGCAATGCCGATTAGTGACATCACTTGGAATGCGGCAAATAATTGCGGTTGATTCAAGATGGGCACGAGGTCAAACCACAGACCCGCGAACACCGCCACGCTTAAGCCAAAAAATAACGCAGCTTTAGTCGAGAGGGAAATACTAGCGAGGGAAATTTTATTCATGTTAAAACACCATGCGTCGGGTCAAATCTGGCGCAACGCCATCCAGTCGCAACGCCAAAATATGCAATCTTCGCGTGGGCACAGTTGGAAATAAGTGGTGCTCAACATGAAAAAACATATTGTAGGAAATCAGAATCTTTAATTTATTGCGAAGTGTGCGGCCAATTTCCCGCTCGAAATCGCAGTCATGATGCACGGTCCATACCGCAAAAAACGCGGTCAAGTTGTGTGCGATAAACATGACCAGTACATGATAAATCAGCATGTCGTTGTTAAAGACAAACAGCACCAATCCGATCCATACAATATTCGCCAGCAGCTCGGCATACACCCAGCGTTTGACACGCTTGCTACCTTTTTGCAATGCGGTTTTGTGCAGCAGCAAGGGGAAAATCGGTCCGAATAAGAGCGCTTTCCACCAGGGCATTTTCGCGCTGGCCGCTTCGACATCTTCATCATCTAAACAATGCCGATGATGGCGCAGATGGTTGAACTGCACCGCGTGCATCGAACCCACCATGACGATGCTGAGGAAAAACATAAACCACTCATGCCCCACTTTACTCAGTCCAACCGCGTAGTGAAAGGCGTTGTGTACCTGACGTAAGCCGCACAGAAAAAACATGAAGGAGGCGCCGAGCGCGAAAAAATACTGCTCGAAATAAGCCAATAAGAAGGAAAGAACCAGCCAGGGGAGGGAGATGAATAATTCACCCGCTACATCGGTGCGGGTGAGGACGCACAGATCGCGCCATTCAACACTTTTAAGACGGGGGTCACGCATCACTTCAATGGCCATAAGCTCTATCTCCTGAAAAATAAGACGGCATGTTTAAAAGCCGTGTTTAAGAAAAAGGTTTTTGATTATTTGGGCGACTTTCAGCGGACGCTGTAGGTGGTAGTGGAAAAAGAAAGCGTTACTTTCTCCTTGAGATGCGGCAACCCAAGTGAAATATAGCGCAATTTTGGGAGCTTGTGTAAAGCACAAAAGCCGAACACTTGCGTGGCCGGCTTTTGTATTTAATAACAAAGAATTAGAATCCTTTGCATTTGTATTGCTGCTTACTTGATGCGGGTTTATTTGAGTTTCGGATAAATCAAGAGGCCGAGATCAACACCCTGCCCCTTGGTTACCCGAAAGTGGAATTACATGTGGTAAGCCCGTTCGCCATGCGTGGCGGTATCCAGTCCTTCGCGTTCGGCTTCTTCCGGTACACGCAGGCCAATGGTGAGATCAACAATCTTGTAGCAGATAACCGCCACCACGGCTGACCACACCACTGCTGTCAGCACCGCTTGGGCTTGTATCCATACTTGCGAGCTGATGCTGGTATCGACGATGGTGTTGTTGACGTAGTCCACAATCCCCGTGCCGCCCATGCTCCAAGTGTTGAACACGCCGGTGAGCAACGCGCCAACAATGCCGCCAATGCCGTGTATGCCGAATACGTCGAGCGAATCATCCGCGCCCAGCATTTTCTTCAGGCCAGTCACGCCCCAGAAACAAGCCAGACCTGCGATGAAACCAATCGCTAAGCCACCGCCAATGCCGACCCAACCGCAGGCCGGAGTAATCGCCACTAAGCCTGCTACTGCGCCGGACACTGCGCCCAACATCGAAGGCTTGCCTTTGAGCAGCCATTCTGCCAGCAGCCAAGAAAGCGTGGCCGCTGCAGTGGCAAAGAGCGTGTTAGCGAATGCAAGGGTAGCCGTGCCGCCTGCTTCCAGTGCCGAGCCAGCATTAAAGCCGAACCAACCCACCCACAGCAAAGCCGCGCCTATCATGGTCATAGTCATACTGTGTGGAGTCATTGCTTCGCGGCCATAACCGATACGCTTGCCCACCATAAATGCGCCAACCAATGCCGCTACGCCAGCGTTGATATGCACGACTGTGCCGCCTGCAAAATCCAGCGCACCTTTTTGGAACAGCCAACCAGAAGCAGCAGTCGCGGCAGCACCTGCGACATCATCGGTGTAAGCATCTGGCCCTGGCCAGAACCACACCATGTGCGCGATGGGCAGATAAGAGAAGGTGAACCACAGTGCAGAAAACATCAGCACGGCGGCGAACTTCATACGCTCGGCAAACGCGCCCACGACCAAGGCCACGGTGATGGCAGCGAATGTTGCCTGAAATGCGACAAAGGCGAATTCCGGCACGACCACGCCTTTGCTGAATGTTGCAGCGTTAGCGACTGCGCCTGAGACAGGATCAAAAATCCCTTTGAGGAATAGGCGATCAAAGCCGCCGATGAAGGCGTTGCCCGCCGTGAAGGCCAGCGAGTAGCCGTATATCGCCCACAGCACAGTAATCAGCGCGAAGATGGAGAACACTTGCATTAACACCGACAACATATTTTTGCTGCGTACCAAGCCGCCATAAAATAAGGCTAGGCCGGGGATGGTCATCATGATGACCAACAACGTGGCAGTCATTAA
>JANONT010000094.1:0-10419 GCA_031420955.1 Candidatus Nitrotoga sp.
TGATGCGACGAATAAATCTTGGGTGTTGGGGGATAGTCATTTCAGCGCAAAAGTGGCCGCACTGACCGCAAGGCGGGCGATGCCTTTATCTCGCGGGAGGCGGAAACAGGTAGTTTAAATCGAGTCTGACCCTAATTCAAAGCCGCATTGTCGCCAGGCTTCGTACATGGCAATCGCTACGGTATTCGATAAATTCAAGCTGCGACTGTGCGGCAGCATGGGTAAACGCAGGCGTTGTTCGGGTGGTACGTTGGCTAGCACATCTGCGGGTAAGCCACGGCTTTCTGGCCCAAATAGCAGCGCGTCGCCCGCTTGATAAGTGGCATGATGGTAGTGTCGCGTGCCCTTGGTGGTGTAGGCAAACAGCCGCGCATCTGGTAAAGCCAGCAGGCAGGCCGCCAGATTTTCATGCACGCGTATCGCGGCATATTCGTGATAATCCAGCCCAGCGCGGCGTAGCTGCTTATCGTCCAACTCAAAACCCAGCGGGCGAATTAAATGTAAATGCGCGCCTGTATTCGCGCACAGGCGTATGACGTTGCCGGTGTTGGGTGGGATTTCGGGTTCGTATAAAATGATGTTGAACATGTGGGATTGGGGGTTCGGGGTTAATTTAATCGGTGAATTTGCCGATATGCATCAATCTATAGTTAGGGGAAACTCATGTCTCGTCCAGAGAAAATCCGCTTAGGCGATTTGTTGGTGCAGCAAAAGCTCATCTCACAAGAGCAACTGTTGTTTGCCTTAGAGCAGCAAAAGCGCAGCGGACGCAAGCTGGGGCGGGTGCTGGTAGACAACGCGCTGGTCAGCGAAGATCAAATTTCTGAAGCACTGGCCAAGCAACTCAATATTCCTTTTATCAATCTCAAATATTATAACGTCAACGTTGAAATAGTCCGTCGATTATCCGAAAGTCAGTCGCGGCGGTTTCGTGCGCTGGCCTTGGAAGAGCGCGACGGCACGCTGCTGGTGGGCATGGCCGACCCTACGGATTTGTTCGCGTTCGATGAAGTCTCGCGCATTTTTAAGCGAGACTTCAATTTAGCGGTGGTGACCGAGGGGCAGATGCTGGAAACCATCGACCGGGTTTATCGGCGCACGGAGGAAATTTCCGGCCTGGCGCGCGAGCTGTCGGAGGACTTGGGCGATGGTTACGTAGACTTTGGCGCGCTGAATAATTCGGTGGGGTTAGAAGAAGCCCCGGTCGTTAAATTACTGCAAAGCATGTTTGATGATGCCACCCAAGTGCGCGCTTCAGACATTCATATCGAGCCGCTGGAAACCGCTCTGTACATACGTTTCCGAATTGATGGCGTGTTGCATTTGCAGACTGAGGCGGACAAAAAAATATCTTCCGCGCTGGTGTTGCGCTTGAAGTTAATGTCTGGTTTGGATATTTCTGAAAAAAGATTACCGCAAGATGGCCGTTTCAACGTGCGCGTGCGCGAGCAGGGGGTGGACGTGCGCATTTCCACCATGCCGACCCAACACGGCGAAACAGTTGTCATGCGTTTGCTAAGCCGTGGCGCGGGTTTGCTGGCACTGGATAAACTGGGTATGCCGCCTGATATGTTGATTCGCTTTCGTGAAATCATCCGGCGCAGCAATGGCATGGTGTTGGTAACTGGCCCCACGGGCAGCGGCAAAACCACGACGCTGTATGCCGCATTGGCTGAAATAAACACCCTAGAGCAAAAAATCATCACCGTGGAAGACCCCGTGGAATATCGCTTAAAAGGCGTGATCCAAGTGCAGGTCAACGAAAAAATTGATCTCAGTTTTGCGCGGGTGTTGCGCGCCGCGTTGCGACAAGACCCCGATATTATTTTAATTGGCGAAATGCGCGATACCGAAACCGCGCAGATTGGCGTGCGTGCCGCGATGACAGGCCACTTGGTGTTTTCCACCTTGCACACGCGCGATGCTGCCGGAACACTCAGCCGCATGGTGGATATGGAGGTGCCGAAATACATTGTTGCCTCGTCGGTGCAGGTGGTGTTGGCGCAACGATTATTGCGCCGAATATGTGAAACATGTAGCACGCCGCACACGCCCACGCCGCAAGAAAATGAATGGTTGCAACATATGGGTATGCGGCCAGATCAATTGGTCGCCGTGCAACAAGGTCGCGGCTGTACGCATTGCAATGGCACGGGCTATAGAGGTCGGCTGGGCGTGTACGAAATGTTGGAGATGAACCAGCCCTTGGCCGACGCGGCAGCCCATGCCGATTCCACTCAATTTATCCAAGCAGCACGCGCTTATATAAAAGGCAAATCGTTGATAGACCATGCCTTGGAAAAAATGAAAAATGGGCAGACTTCAGTGGCGGAAGTGATGCGGATTAGCAACCAAGTAGATGACTAAAATTGTTGCTACGACTATCGCCATAGGGATTTAAAATCAAACGAAAGCTGGCGGTGATGTTTGATCGACAGCAAATAAACGACTTCACCAAGCTGCACATACGGCACCCAATAATCAGCAAACAGATATTCGTGCAATTCACTATTGTTTAGCTTTTTCTGTAAGTGCTTCAGCGCATTCGCTGCCTCCACAGAACACACGGGGCGTTCTAAAAAGAGTCGTCCCATCGCGGGGAAGTTTTCAAGATTGGGGATCAAAGTGTTGGCCAGATCATCCAGCAGACGATCATATGCGTGAGGAGCATTCGCCTCGATCAGAAATGCTGCAATGGCTTCGAGGTTGTGTTCAAAATTAGCAGCCAGCTTAACGGTAAGTTTCTTCGCCACGATTTATCAAGCTGCACGTTTATTTTTGAGCCGCTGAATAATTTGTCGTGCATTCTTCACCCGACCCGCAGCCGCGTCATCTAACCCTTTTCCAGCTTCATCAATCAGCAATAGATGAATTCGCTCGCGCTCTAGGCGATGATAGTAATCCAGCCGATCTGCGTCAATCAACGCAACATAACTTTCACCATTCTTAGTGATAATTTTCTCCGCCCCGGCCTTGACCTGTTCGGCCAACTCCGAAAGATTAGCGCGTGCCTGAGAAAATGCCACCACATCGTGTACGGAAATCCCCACCATTCTTCTCCCGTTTAGAGGTTACAAAATATTGTGCAATATACTGTTCGTTATACAAGCGATCTGGGTGGGGCTCAACCTGACTGTCAGATGGTTGGCAAACGTTCAACTGTATCTGGGTAACGCTCAACTAGGTGAATCAAAATTGCAGCCAAGGCGTTTGGGCTGGCGCGGCCTTGTATCTGCGGGCTTGCCATTTAAGATTGACCGTTGGGGTTTTCACAGGTAGCATTCCGGCCTCCGATTAAATTGAAAATATTTCAGATGCGCCGTAAGTTGATCGTTGGAAATTGGAAGATGGTGGGTGGGTTAGCACAGAACGAATCACTGCTGAAAGCGGTGGCGAGTGGGGCGGCGAACCTGTCGGTTGACTGCGCGGTGTGCGTGCCGTTTCCTTATCTTAATCAAGCTCAGCAGCTACTCCGCAACACCTCGGTTACATGGGGCGCGCAGGACGTGCACCAATTAGAAAAAGGGGCGTACACGGGGGAAGTGTCAGCCTCCATGCTGTGTGATTTCGGCTGTCGTTATGTCATTGTCGGACACTCCGAGCGGCGCGCTTTGTATGGTGAGAGCAGTCAGTTGGTGGCAGAGAAATTTGTTGCCGCGCAGCAGGCAGGCTTGATACCCATTTTGTGCGTGGGTGAGACGCTGGCGCAGCGCGAAGCGAACCAAACTGAAGCGATGGTAGCCGAGCAGGTGGATGCAGTGATTCAGTTGGCGGGCGTGCAAGCGTTGCAAAAATCGGTGCTGGCATATGAGCCAGTGTGGGCGATAGGCACAGGAAAAACGGCCTCACCTGAACAAGCGCAGGCCGTACACTTATTTATACGCCAGCGTATCGCTAAGCTGGATGCAAAAGTAGCGCAAGGTTTGTTGATTTTATATGGCGGCAGTGTCAAAGCAGCGAATGCGGTAGAGTTGTTTGGGATGCAGGATATTGATGGGGGTTTGATCGGTGGCGCATCATTAGTAGCAGAAGATTTTCTAGGGATTTGTAAAGCGGGTGCAAGCTAAGTGGTTTGATGGTTTGTACAAGCATGTGAATATATTTAAGTAAGATTAATTTTGTAAGAGGTAGTCTGTGGAAACTGTCGTTTGGGGTATACATATCGTTGCAGCCGTCGCGTTGATCGGCTTGGTTTTAGTGCAGCACGGCAAGGGCGCAGATATGGGCGCAGCCTTTGGCACGGGTTCTGCGGGTAGCGTGTTTGGCTCTAGCGGCTCGGCCAATTTTTTGAGTCGCAGTACAGCCGTCGCTGCGACCGCACTCTTTATTACCAGCCTGTCTTTGACTTACTTATACGCGAACCCTTCGCAGCAGCAGGGCGTGATGGATAGGCAGGCCATTTCCAAGCCAGAAGCTGCGCCCGTGTCAGCGAGTGCGGTTAGCAATGAAGTCCCAGGATCAAAGTCCAGAGAAATACCCAAATAAATAGTAGAGCGGGTAAAGCGTTAAGGTGCTTTACAAATACTAAAGCCGATGTGGTGAAATTGGTAGACACGCTAGCTTGAGGGGCTAGTGGCGAGAGCCGTAGCAGTTCGAGTCTGCTCATCGGCACCATCATATTAAGTGCGGCTAAGCAATATTGAGCTGCGTATATTCAAACCAATAGTGTCGTGCGATTAAGCATTGAATAAATTAGGAGACCAGCAGATGTTGGAGAATTATTTTCCGGTTCTGTTATTTATTATCGTAGCAACTGTTGTGGGTGTCGCGCCGCTGGTGTTGAGCAGGCTGGTAGCTCCGCATCGCCCGTATGATGCCAAGCTGGCTCCCTACGAGTGCGGCTTTGAAGCGTTCGAAGATGCGCGTATGAAGTTCGACGTGCGTTATTATTTGGTCGCTATCCTGTTTATTCTGTTTGATCTCGAAATTGCGTTCTTGTTTCCCTGGGCGGTCGCGCTCAAGGAAATTGGCTTGTTCGGATTTATTTCAATGATGATTTTTTTGTTCATTCTCATCATTGGGTTTGTGTATGAGTGGAAAAAGGGAGCCTTGGAATGGGATTAGAAGGCGTTCTTGAGAAGGGCATCGTCACCACCACTGCGGACGTGTTAATTAATTATGCGCGCACTGGCTCAATGTGGCCGATGACTTTTGGCTTAGCCTGCTGTGCGGTAGAGATGATGCATGCGGGCGCTTCACGCTATGATTTGGATAGATTCGGCGTGGTGTTTAGACCCAGTCCGCGTCAATCAGACGTGATGGTAGTCGCAGGAACACTATGCAACAAAATGGCTCCTGCCTTACGCAAAGTATATGACCAGATGACCGAGCCGCGCTGGGTGATCTCGATGGGCTCCTGCGCCAACGGCGGCGGTTATTATCATTATTCTTATTCTGTAGTGCGCGGCTGTGACCGCATTGTTCCGGTAGACGTATACGTGCCCGGTTGCCCTCCCACAGCAGAAGCCTTGCTGTATGGAATTATTCAATTGCAGAACAAGATTAAACGCACCAATACAATTGCGCGTTAAGAAACGATATGGCTGCCGACTTAACTCTTTTAGCTGCAAGTTTAAACGAAAAATTTTCTGACAAAGTGGTCAGCCTCACCAAGCAATTGGGCGAGCTGACCATGGTTGTGCGCGCCGCAGACCTGTCATCAACATTATTGCGTTTGCGCGACGATCCCAGCTTCCATTTTGAGCAGATGCTCGACCTGTGCGGTGTGGATTATTACACCTACGGCAGCGACCTCGTGGTTGGCGGGGCATATCTAAAAGCCGAGGATAGCAAAACTGTTTATCCTGCGCGCTTTGCCGTGGTTTACCATCTCCTGTCTGTGAAAAATAATGCGCGTTTGCGTGTCAGAGTTTTTGCGGAAGATGACGCATTGCCCATGTTGGATTCGGTCGTGGGCATTTGGCGTTGTGCTAATTGGTTCGAGCGTGAAGCGTTCGATTTATATGGAATTATTTTTAGCGGTCACCCCGATTTGCGCCGCTTGCTCACCGATTATGGTTTTGTCGGCAATCCCTTCCGTAAAGATTTCCCCTTATCTGGCCATGTTGAAATGCGCTACGATCCAGAGCAGAAGCGTGTTATCTATCAGCCTGTCACAGTCGAGCCACGGCAGCTTGTGCCAAAAATTATCCGCGAAGAACATTACGGGCACATGAAATGAAAGCCAGTATTTTGAATTATTTTCTCACCAAAAGTTTTGATCAAAATCATGGCTGAAATAAAAAATTACACCATGAATTTTGGCCCGCAACATCCATCCGCGCATGGCGTTTTGCGCTTGGTGTTGGAGTTGGATGGCGAGGTAATCGAACGGGCAGACCCACATATCGGCTTGCTGCATCGCGCTACGGAAAAACTGGTGGAGCATAAAACTTATTTGCAGTCATTGCCCTACATGGACAGGCTAGACTACGTTTCCATGATGAGCAACGAGCATGCTTATTGCATGGCGATTGAAAAGCTGGTGGGCCTGCACGTTCCCTTGCGTGCCCAATACATTCGCGTGATGTTTGATGAAATTACGCGGGTACTTAATCATCTGTTATGGCTGGGCGCGCACGCGCTAGACATCGGCGCGATGACCGTGTTTTTGTTTTGCTTCCGCGAGCGCGAAGATTTAATGGACGTGTATGAAGCCGTTTCTGGCGCACGTATGCACGCCGCCTACTATCGCCCCGGTGGTGTGTACCGTGATTTGCCCGACACTATGCCGCAATATCAGGCATCAAAAATTCACAACGCTAAAGCCGTGAAGCGCATGAACGAGAATCGTGAAGGCTCAGTTCTGGATTTTATTGAAGACTTCACTAAGCGTTTTCCCGCGTACATTGATGAATACGAAACCTTGCTCACCGACAATCGTATTTGGAAGCAACGCACCGTAGGCATCGGCGTGGTCTCGCCCGAAGATGCGCTGGCATTGGGCTTTACGGGGCCTATGTTGCGTGGCTCGGGCGTGTTGTGGGATCTGCGTAAGCATCAGCCATACGAAGTATATGACCGCATGGACTTTGATATTCCGCTCGGTGTTGAGGGCGATTGCTATGATCGCTACCTCGTGCGCGTGGAAGAAATGCGTCAAGCCAATCGCATCATCGCGCAATGCGTCACTTGGTTGCGAGCTAACCCTGGCCCCGTAATTGTCGATAACTTCAAAATCGCGCCGCCCAAACGTGAATCCATGAAACAAAACATGGAAGAACTCATACACCATTTCAAATTATTTACCGAAGGGATGCATGTGCCAGAAGGTGAGGCTTATGCGGCGGTCGAACATCCCAAGGGCGAGTTCGGTATTTATATGATTTCAGATGGTGCGAATAAACCTTATCGCATGAAAATTCGCGCGCCCGGTTTTGCACATATTGCCGCATTAGATGAAATGGTACGCGGCCATATGATCGCCGATGTGGTGGCGATTATTGGTACGCAGGACATTGTATTTGGAGAGGTTGACCGTTAATGGACACCTCCCAAAACCCAAATTGCATCCCAACCGCAGTGTTGCTCAAAAATTTTTTGGCTGACATATACCCAATATGCGGTGCTGCAAAAATTTATTCGCGCCTTGCTGACGACTCCGCACGGGATGTTTTTGCCCGTAGCGGATCGGCGTCCCCGTGTGGGGCGTTTGTGCGAACTTTGTATTTTTTGAGGCATCCATAAAATGTTATCCGAACAAATTCAGGCCAAAGTCAATCGCGAGTTAACGAAATATCCAGCTAACCAAAAGCAGTCAGCGGTAATGGCGGCTTTGCGTTTTGTGCAAGATGAAAAAGGCTGGGTCAGTAACGACGACATGGCAGCCGTGGCGGTCTATTTAGAGATGCCGCAAATGTCGGTGTACGAAGTCGCCACTTTTTACAATATGTACAACCTCAAGCCCATGGGTCGGCATACCTTGACGGTGTGCACCAATCTTTCCTGCCAGTTGGTGGGATCAGATGAAACCATGGCTTACATCAAAAGCAAACTGGGTATCGAAGTCGGCGAAATGACGGCGGATGGAAAGTTTGGCCTGCGTGCGGGCGAGTGTCAAAACGTCTGTGATGAAGCCCCCGTGTTGATGGTAAATAACAAAAAAACCTGTGGGCGTTTGACCCCCGCGAAAATTGACCAATTATTGTTGGAGTTGAACAAGTAATGGCTGCGCCTATCCTCCTCAACACCATGCAATTTGAACAGCCGTGGACACTGGCGAATTATTTAAGCGTGGGCGGCTATCAGGCCTTGCGCAAAATTCTCACGGAAAAAATTACCCCTGATGCCATCATTGCGGAAGTGAAAGCGTCTGGATTGCGGGGTCGTGGCGGTGCGGGTTTCCCGACCGGATTAAAGTGGAGCTTCATGCCGCGTAATTATCAGGGTGATAAATATCTGGTGTGCAACTCTGATGAGGGCGAGCCTGGCACATTTAAAGATCGCGATATTTTACGTTTCAACCCGCATATTTTGATTGAAGGCATGGCGATTGCCGCCTACACCATGGGCGTAAAAGCGGGGTATAACTACGTGCATGGCGAGATTTTTGAGTCTTATGAGCGTATGGAAGCCGCCTGCGAAGAAGCCCGTGCAGCTGGGTATTTAGGCAACAATATACTGGGTAGCGATTTTACTTTCGATCTGCATAATCACTTGGGTTATGGTGCATATATTTGTGGCGAAGAAACAGCATTATTGGAATCGTTAGAAGGTAAAAAAGGCCAGCCGCGCTTCAAGCCGCCGTTCCCTGCCAGCTTTGGCTTGTATGGCAAACCCACCACCATTAATAATACCGAAACCTTCGCCAGTATTCCCTACATCATCAACAACGGCGGGCAAAAATTTTTAGAGTTGGG
This sequence comes from Candidatus Nitrotoga sp., assembly GCA_031420955.1. Lineage (GTDB taxonomy): Bacteria > Pseudomonadota > Gammaproteobacteria > Burkholderiales > Gallionellaceae > Nitrotoga. The sequence continues at coordinate 8,859 of JANONT010000094.1, forward strand.
CAAACCGAATAATGGCGGCATCAAGTTATTTTCTATTTCTGGTCACGTTAACAATCCGGGTAACTTTGAAGTGCCGTTGGGCACACCGTTCACAACATTGTTAGCCATGGCGGGCGGCATGCGCGGCGGGCGCAAGCTCAAAGCCTGTATTCCGGGCGGCTCTTCCATGCCGGTGCTGACTGGCGAGATCATGATGGATCTGAATATGGATTACGATTCAGTCGTTAAGGCGGGGTCGATGTTGGGTACAGGCGCAATTATCATCATGGACGACACCACTTGTATGGTGCGTGCGTTGGAGCGTTTGTCGTATTTTTATTTTGAAGAATCCTGCGGGCAATGCACGCCGTGCCGCGAGGGTACGGGCTGGCTATATCGCATTGTGCATCGTATCGAAACAGGTCACGGGCGACCCGAAGATTTAGACCTGCTGCTGGATTTATGCGAGAACATTGCGGGGCGTACGATTTGTGCCTTGGGCGACGCAGCGGCTTGGCCAGTGCAGGGATTTCTCAAGCATTACCGCAGCGAATTTGAGTATCACATTGAGCATAAGCGCTGCTTAGTGTAAGTCAGGCAGAGCTATAAAATTTAGGTTATAAATTTGAGTAAGCTATATATTTGAGTAACACGGACGCGATTTAAATATTAGGTGTGTAATGATAAATCTTGAAATTGACGGCAAGACGATTGCGGTAGAGAGCGGCACTTCGGTGATCGATGCGGCTAACCGTCTGGGCATTTATGTCCCGCATTTTTGCTATCACAAAAAATTATCCATCGCTGCCAATTGCCGCATGTGTTTAGTGCAGGTTGAAAAAGCGCCCAAGCCTTTGCCCGCTTGTGCCACGCCCGTGGCCGAAGGCATGAAAGTTCAAACAGCCTCGGCGCAGGCCATCAAAGCGCAAAAAGGCGTGATGGAATTTTTGCTGATTAACCATCCGCTCGATTGCCCAATATGCGATCAAGGTGGCGAATGTGAGTTGCAAGACTTGGCTGTGGGCTACGGCGGCAGTGCCTCGCGTTACCAAGAAGAGAAGCGCGTTGTATTAGCCAAAGACATTGGCCCGCTGGTGGCAGCAGAAGAAATGAGTCGTTGCATTAACTGCACACGCTGCGTGCGCTTCGGCATCGAAGTGGGTGGCGAGATGGAGCTGGGGCAGGCGTTTCGCGGCGAACACGCAGAGATCATGAGCTTTCTTTCCGGCACAGTTGATTCCGAATTATCTGGCAACATGATCGACCTATGCCCAGTGGGCGCGTTGACCAGCAAACCCTTCCGCTACCGTGCCAGAACGTGGGAATTGTCGCGCCGCAAGTCGATCAGCCCGCACGATGGCCTAGGCTCCAACCTCACCATACAAGTTAAAAATAATCGCGTCATGCGCGTCTTGCCGAGCGAGAACGAAGCAATCAACGAATGCTGGTTGTCGGACAAAGACCGCTTCAGCTACGAAGGGTTAAATTCGGCAGATCGACTAAGCAAGCCCATGCTCAAGCAAGACGGGCAATGGCTGGAAGTGGAATGGAACGTCGCGCTGGAGTATGTGGCGAATGGCTT
>JANONT010000095.1:0-2261 GCA_031420955.1 Candidatus Nitrotoga sp.
TGATGCGACGAATAAATCTTGGGTGTTGGGGGATAGTCATTTCAGCGCAAAAGTGGCCGCACTGACCGCAAGGCGGGCGATGCCTTTATCTCGCGGGAGGCGGAAACAGGTAGTTTAAATCGAGTCTGACCCTAATTCAAAACCCTTATTATTAAAAGTCGGTGTACTCAACCCATTCCGAATTATTCTGTCGCAAGTAATATCGTCCATCAATATTCACCATAGTCACATCTTCGTTTTGTGACACAAACGTAGTGGCGGGCAAACCCGCAACGTAGTCCGCAGGAGAAAAGCGGCCTTTTTTATAAGGTGGATTTTTTAATAGGCTGGCGATGAGGTGAGCGACTGCGGTGTAACTGGTGGGCTTGCTGATCGACAAGGTGTTACCCGTGCGTTGCAGATTTGCCCCCATGATTTTGATACCGACCGGCACCAGCGTAATGGCCGGACTGGGAATTTCACGCAGTCCCGCAATTTGCATTTTATCCCCACGAAATGCCGCGCCGTGTTCTGGAACCATCGCGATGACCACTCGCCTGCCCGATTTTTCCAAGAGCTGCATAAACTTTTCCGTGTCATCCAAAAATTTAGTCAGCCGCATTTTGTACGTCGCGCTGCTGTTCATCTCCGCACCGGTATTAAGCAAACGGTTGCCGTCATGCAAGCTGACTGTATTGTAATATGTGGCCGCGCGCAGCGCAGACGATTGTTGCCGATTTTCCAACCACCGGTTCAATACAAACAAATCATCATAAACAGGGCGGCCATCAAAAGAACGTTGTGTGATGGTCGCGTTTTTAAGCGGTAAGGGCGCAACATTCAACCGTCCCAATGTTTGTAGCGTCTTCAGAAAATTATCGTACTGTCCATCATGGTTCAGTACCAGAGTAGGCTCAAATCCAACGCGCTTCAGGCTGTCCATCAAATAGCACTCACCGGGCGCGGTGTTGTACAGCATGCTGTGTGCAGGCTGCCCACATGTGGCGCGCTGTATGCGAATGGCGGCAGGCCCGCTGTAGGTGGAGGCCGAATTAAAACGCGTCAGCAAAAAGTCAAAGCGTTGCCATAAGGGATGATGCTCTAAGTCTGTCGCACGCAAATCGTCCCAAGACAGTGAGCAGACATGCATAAAAATAATATCAAAGGGTAGGTCATCGGCCTTGGGTGCAGAAAACGAAATCGCACGGGTCGCTTCTAGGGTGAAAAATTTTTGTAAGTCTAAATTTTTATCCGCCACCACGCTGCTCGCCGCGCTATCTTTTGGCGCGACCAAATTTTTAGTAGGTGATGCCTCTAAGCTCTTAGGATGTGATACGAGTGGTGTCGACAGCGATGCTGTGGCAGCCAGCTTTGACGGATTGGGCGGGCTGATTGGCTCCAGTGAATTAGATGGGGCAGCTTGCGTTGTCCAGCTTATTTCGTCATCGAGGAATTGTTTGTGTTGTACGACGGGGATGTCGTCAGCTTTAAAGAGCTCCGCGCCCCCCACGATCAGCATGATTAAAATCAATGGCACATCCAGCCGCACCCAGCGTAAAGCGAGCCAATATATTGCGCTAACGGCAAGCAGCGCGGCAATGATGGGCAAGCTGATAAAACGTCCAGCCAGTTCCATTAAATAAGAAAAATCAAAAGCGGACAGCTGCGGCATCCTAGCCCATACTCGGCTGAGAGGAGGAAGCCAAGAGTCGTAATACAGCAACACAAATGCCAGCACGAACGTGGTGGCCTGTTTTACGCTGCGTCCGATTGGGTGTTTGATGGGAGATAAAATAAATAGCGCGAAAGCTAGATTTTCCCAAACATGGAACCCCATGAGCCCTATCCCATACAAGCCCAGCTTGGCCACAAAATAAAAACCCCACATGCCCAGCGTTAAAGCGAACCCGCGCTTCGCGGATTCTTTGCTTACTGGCTCAACCGTGATTGTTTCAATTTTTTGTTCGGTCTCTGCATTCATGGGGATTCCTAGAACTCGCTAGCCTCCTATAAATTTTAGAAGTTGCTTTGTTAATTACCCTCCACGCACAAGAAGCGTAAGCCTCAGCAATACATCGGGCGGACATGTCCTGTATCAGCAAAATATATACACAGCGTTAACATGCGCCAGCCGTTAAATTTTAGGCGACCCAACTCTTTAGCTTTATTGCAATGAAGACAATCTTGGCAGTATAGTGCAAGGGCATTACTCGTATGTTATATGCCATATTTATGCGGCTCAGCGCGTGCTTACATTACTAACAAAATTTACTAACAAAATG
>JANONT010000096.1:0-3575 GCA_031420955.1 Candidatus Nitrotoga sp.
GATCAAATTGATTTGCCGCAAGGCGCCACCATCGGTGCGATGGTGCGCGGCAAGCGGGTGATGATGGCGCACCACGACAGCGTCATTGAAACGGACGATCACGTCATCGTATTCGTGCTGAACAAACAAATCATACGTAAAGTTGAAAAGTTGTTTCAGGTTGGCGTAGGGTTCTTCTGATGCAACGTTCGTTAACCGTTATTCACGCGTTGGGTATGATGTTGGTCATGTTCAGCGCGATGTACGCGCTGCCTGTTGTGGGCTCACTCATTTATCAAGATGGCACGACCAGCGTTTTTTTAATCGCGATGGCGACCACATTTGTCGCAGGTTGTGCGATGTGGTATTTGACGCGAGGAGAAAAAGGCCAGCTCACCATCCGTCACGGATACGTGCTGGTGATTATGATGTGGACCGCCATGCCGGCTTTTGCCACGCTACCATTGTTGGATAGGCTGTCATTCACCGATGCGTATTTTGAAACCATGTCGGCCATGACCACAACCGGTGCAACGGTGATGATAGGGTTGGATAATTTGCCACCCGCAATCAATCTGTGGCGACACGAATTGAATTGGTTGGGGGGGCTAGGGGTCATTGTTCTGGCGGTAGCTATTTTGCCGCTGCTGGGAATCGGTGGTCGGCAGTTGTTCAAAGCCGAAACACCGGGCCCCATGAAAGATGCTTCACTCACGCCGCGCATCACTGAAACAGCGCGAAATTTGTGGTTGGTGTATGTGATGATTACAGTGGTGTGTATTTTGGTATTAAAAATCGTGGGCATGTCGTGGTTGGACGCGATATGCCATGCATTTTCGGCGATGAGTTTGGGTGGATTTTCTACGCATGATGCCAGTGTTGGTTATTTTAATTCGCCCGCCATTGAGCTTGTGTTGAGTATTTTTATGCTGCTCGCCGCAATTAATTTTGCCACGCACTTTATGGCCTTGCGCACTAAAAATTGGCGGCTTTATTTGCGCGACAGCGAAGCGATTGCGACGATTTCGCTGATACTCATCAGCGTGTTTGGCCTGGCGATATTTTTATGGGGACATAATGTTTATCCCGGCTTTTTGACAGCTTTGCGCCATGCCAGCTTTAATCTGATTTCAGTGGCGACCAGCTCGGGTTATGCCAGCGTAGACTACGCCCAGTGGCCAATTTTTGCACCACTACTCATGTTGTTTTTAAGCTGTGTGGCGGCCAGTTCAGGCTCGACTGGCGGCGGCATTAAAATGATACGCACGCTCATTTTATTTAAGCAGGCTGGGCGTGAGTTTACTAAATTATTGCATCCCAATTCTGTTAACCCCATGAAGGTTGGCGGGGGGGTGGTAGACAACAATATTGTCTATGCCGTGCTGGGATTTATTTTTTTATATTTCATGAGCATTGCCACCTTAACTTTTGTGATGCTGTTTACGGGGTTAGATTTTCTTACCGCTTTTTCTGCCGTACTAGCCAGCGTTAACAATGTCGGGCCGGGTTTGGGCAGCGTAGGTCCCGCCAGTAATTACAGTGGGCTCACAGATTTTCAAACTTGGATATGCACCCTAGGGATGTTGATTGGGCGTTTAGAAATTATCACGCTACTGATAATTTTTACCCCCGCGTTTTGGCGGCGGTAAAAAATTACTCAAAACGGGTTAACTCTCTTGCCAAAATGGAGTAACATCTGGGCGTAAACGATTCTGGACAAAGACAATATGGCAATCTTAATGGCTTTAGGCGTTGGGGAGTTACAGTGAGCGAAGATGTGCCGCTATCTGGAATTAAAGTATTGCTGATCGACGACAGCAACACCATACGCCGCAGCGGAGAAATTTTTCTGAAGCAAGCTGGGTGTCAGGTGATCCTTGCCGAGGACGGTTTTGACGGGCTTTCCAAAGTGGTCGATCACAAGCCGGACGTAATCTTTGTCGACGTCATGATGCCTCGCCTAGATGGTTATCAAACCTGCGCGCTCATCAAAAATAATCGCGAATGCAAAAATATTCCAGTCATCATGTTGACCAGTAAAGATAGTTTATTCGACCGCGCACGCGGCCAGTTGGTCGGTTCTGACCAATACCTAATTAAGCCGTTCAGCAAGAAAAGCTTAATCGACGCAGTTATTACACACACGAAAAAAGGAGAAGCAAATTATGGCCATTAAAAAAATATTAGTTGTGGACGATTCAGCAACAGAACGCCATATCATCAGCGAGATTTTGAAAAAAAAGGGCTATGACGTCGTGTTCGCTGAAGATGGTGAATCGGGCGTGCTTAAATCCAAATCCGAAACACCGGATTTAATCGTGATGGACGTGGTCATGCCCGGTTTAAATGGCTTCCAAGCCTGCCGTGCGATTACCAAAGACCCGGCTACCGAAAAGATTCCCGTCATTCTGTGCACGACCAAAGGGCAGGAAACAGACAAGGTTTGGGGGTTGCGTCAAGGAGCCAAAGACTATGTGACCAAGCCGATCGATGCCGACGAGTTGCTCGGTAAAATTGCTGCGCTGGGCTAAGACGTGCACGACATGGGGGTAGCGTATGTCTAAGCGTTTCAGCCTGCGTGAGTTTCAGCAGGGCATACTTGATCGCATTCAACACCAAGAAACCTTGGCGGCTGAGCGCGCAGCCACGCTGGGGATACAGGTGGGGCAGGGCTTGTGGCTGATCGAAATGCAGGACATTAGCGAAGTGCTGCCGCCGCCGTCGGTTACGCCTGTCCCGCTCACCCAATCGTGGTATCGCGGCGTGGCCAATGTGCGCGGAAATCTGTACAGCATTTCCGATTTGGCGGCGTTTATGGGCGCGGGTGAAACGCAGAGCGACAATCAGGCGCGCGTTTTGCTGTCCAACCCAAAATTAGATTGTAATGTGGGGCTGCTGGTAACGCGAGTGCTGGGTCTGCGCGATACCAAGGCGTGGTCGCATGAGGTGTTGGATGGCGAAGAGCAGTATCGCGACGAACAAGGGCAGATGTGGCGAAAATTGGATATGGCACAACTGGTGCAACAGCCCGATTTTTTACAAGTAGGGGTGTGATTTCAGTTTGATTTATTAAACCTTTAATCTTGCCCCCTCATCCCAACTCTTCTCCCGAGGGGAGAAGGATTTTGCTTCCCTCTCCCTCCGGGAGAGGGGTCGAGGGTGAGGGAGCAATCTGGCACTATATTCGGTTAGAAATGGGATCAATTATTCCATCCCAAATTACAGTATAAAAATTGAGAAGGATAAAAAATGGCATTCACTCTAGCGGGTTTATTTGGTAAAGGTAAGGCCAAGTCGGCGCAAGATGCGGGCGGGGTGGGGTTTCAATTACGCGTGCTGAGCGTGTTGTTGATACTGGCCTTTGCGGCGGCGGCGGTATCGGAATACTTCGATGTGTTATCTACCAGGCAGAGCCTGCGCGGTGTTGAGGAGGCGGATCAGTTGCAGGTGCTATCGCAGCGCCTGGCAAAAGACATACAGCAGGCCGTGCAGGGTGATCGAGCGGCATTGGATCGCGTGACTAAAGATCGTGAAGAAATTGAAGTGGATTTGCAAATATTGGACAAGGGCGATGCCACGCACGACCCCGCCTCTGG
>JANONT010000097.1:0-23624 GCA_031420955.1 Candidatus Nitrotoga sp.
TGCCGGAAAGCATGGCTATCGCGCCTGCCAGCTTGAGCGAGTTGCCGATGAACATGACGCGCCCCTTGGGGAATGCGTCGGAAATTTGTCCGACAAATGGCGCGAGTAATATGAAGGGTGCGACGAAAGATTCTTGCAGCAGCGGCACGAGATTGGGCAAGCCTTGTGATTTAACGATGGCAATGGCGGCAATTAAAATGGCATTGTCGGCCAGCGCAGATAAAAATTGCGCGAACAAAACGGCCATCATGCCCCTTGATAGCAGCGGAAGATTTAAGGATTTTCTGTGATTCATCACAATGCCTCCGCCATGCGTTTTAAAGTGACGTAATCGGTTTTGCCTGTGCCCAACAAGGGCAAGGTTTCCACATATTGAATTTTGCGCGGCACGGCAATTTCAGGGTTGCCTAAAATTTTTGCAGAGGCGGAAAGTGCCTCGCGCGTTAACGCTGTATCGCTGGTAAATAAAATAATCGCTTCGCCACGCGCCCCATCGGTTTGTGTGGAAGCCGCATGCAGAGCGGATGAAGAAGCATGGGTCGCTACTTTTTCCACCACTTCAAGCGACACCATTTCTCCCGCCACTTTGGCAAAACGTTTCACACGCCCCACGATAGAAACAAATCCATCGCCATCGAGTGTCACTACATCGCCTGTTTCATACCAGCCCTCACCCGCTTCGGAAGCGGGCGGCTGCAACACGCCGGGATTATCAAATCGATAATATCCGGACATGACATTCGGCCCCCGCACATGCAACATGCCACCTTTTTCTATGCCCGCCACCGGAATTAAACGATGCTCGATGCACGGCAAAAGTTGCCCAACCGTGCCGCTGCGATAAGCCATCGGTGTGTTAACAGCCAACACAGGCGCGGTTTCTGTCGCGCCATAGCCTTCTAACACGCGGATGCCAAATTTCTCAAACCACACATCGCGCACGGCAGCAGATAATTTTTCTGCCCCCGCCACCACATAACGCAAGCGATAAAAATCATACGGGTGGGCAAATTTGGCATAGTTGGCGAGGAAGGTGCTGGTACCAAACAGCACGCTGCAATTGCGGTCGTAAGCGATTTCTGGAATGACACGATAGTGCAGCGGTGTGGGATATAAAAATAAATTCATGCCCGTCAAAACCGGCAGCAAGGTGCCGCCCGTCAGGCCGAAAGAGTGAAATATCGGCAGCGCGTTGAGCACTTTGTCTTCGGATGAAAAATCAATCACAGAGCGGATTTGCGCGATGTTGGATAACAGCGCGCGGTGCGATAACACCACGCCTTTCGGCTTGCCTTCCGAGCCGGAAGTAAATAAAACCACCGCTGATTTGTCGGGGTCACTTTGCTTTTCCATCAGGCGCGGAAACATCATGCCAAACATAATCCACAATTTATCGGTGAGATTCATGGTGGGGCGCAGATCTTCCAAATACCAAATTTTAATGCCGTGCATGGCAGCCACATCATCGGCCAATTTTGCTTGCTCGATGAACGCGCGCGAAGAAAAAATCGTTGTTATTTTTGCTGCCGCACACGCATCTTGCATGCCGCTCGCACCCGCTTTGTAATTGAGCATAGCTGGTACGCGACCTTGCGCGCCCGCACCTATCATCATGCACACCGTCGCCGCCAAATTTGGCATAAGGATGCCGACGCACTCATCCGGCTCACTTTTTTTCGCCACCATGCGCCCCAGTGCCAAAGTCATTTTGAGCAAATCACCGTAGGAATATTCGATCTGTTTCATATCTTCAACCACGCGTCGCTTGCGCCCATAAACCGCCATTACGTCCAGCAAGCTGCTGTACAGCGTTTGTTTAGGTTGTGATTCAAATATCATTTTTTGCATGATACGTCGCATCATCTCGCCTGCTTTGCGGCGACGCTGTTTGGCGGTAGGCTCATCCGGCATGGCAATGTGCGTGGTATTCAGCACCGAGAGCGTGACGCGCGGAAATAATCGGCGCGGATATTTGCCAGAAATACGGCTGAAGTATGAGCGCGCCGGGCCATCCAAACGCACGGGCAAAATAGTCGCGCCCGTCTTGGCCGCCACAAACGCGGGACCTTCATACACCTTCATTAACGAGCCTGTTTCGGTGATTCGGCCTTCTGGGAAAATCACCACAGGGCGACCGGACTCGACTAATTTAATAATTTTTTTAATCGCCATTGGGCTGGCGGGATCAACGGCAAGGTAGTCAACCAAACTCAACACCACGCGAAAAAATGCGTTGCGCGTCACCCCCGTATGCACCACAAATACTGGATCGAACGGCAAATACAAACCCAACAACACCCCATCTAAAAATGATTCGTGATTGGCGATCACCAACAGCTTGCCGGAATCTGTTTTTTTATCTAAACCCGTAATCCGCACATGAAACAATATTTTGAATAGGTGTTTCAACACAAAACGAATGATGCTTTTCATACTCTATATCCCCCAGTAAAAACGTCTGCATCCTAACATTACGCATCAAGCTCACTGCGTTGTTGATGCGCGATGCCAGAATAACTTAGGGTATCTTTAATTGAAACCTTGACATTAAAAGTGTCGATTATTAAGCTTATCAGTATTGCTTAACGATACTCAATATCCATGACTGAATCCACACAACTCATTTCCACGATTAAAAAGAAGCTCAAAAGCCAAGGGATGACTTACCGAGATTTGGCGCACGCGCTAAGAATATCTGAACCGAGCGTCAAAAGAATTTTATCGTCTAGCCGAATCACGTTAGATCGTTTAGTAAAAATCAGCCATGTGTTGGGTTATACGCTGGCCGAAATTACCAAAGATGCGGTTGCCGCACAGCCTCAATTACAAACGCTAACAGAGAAGCAGGAGCGCGATGTCGTGTCCGACACCAAGCTGCTGATTGTGGCGGTGTGCAGTTTGAATCATTGGACGATGGAGGAAATTATCGCGTGTTACAAAATAACAAAAACCGAGTGCATCAAATATCTGCTGCGCTTAGACAAGCTGCGTATCATTGATTTGCTACCCAATAATCGTATTCGGCTGAACGTCGCACGCGATTTTGATTGGCTGCCTGCGGGTCCAATCAAGCACTATTTTCAAGGCCGGGGAATGAAAGAATTTCTGGGAAATAATTTTAGTCAGGCAAACGAAAGCATGGCTTTTGTACACGGCATGTTTACCGAGCAAGCCACAGCACAGATACAAAATGAGTTGCGCCGTTTACGTCAAAAATTTGCCGAGCTGCATGAAGATAGCTTGAGCGCGCCATTAGATAAACGGAGTGGGGTGGGGCTGTTGCTGGCCACGCGCAAATGGGAACCGGAGAATTTTAGGATGTTGCGGCGAGGATAGGGGACTACACTGTCACTCCATTTCTAATTGAGCAAGCCCAACTGTTCCCTCACCCGCGCCCGCGCACTTCCACCGCTCGAATTTGCGCGGCTAATTTATCCAACACGCCGTTTACATATTTATGTCCGTCTGTGCCGCCAAATGTTTTAGTCAGCTCGACCGACTCGTTGATGATGACGCGATAGGGCGTTTCGAGGTGGTGTAAAAATTCATACGCGCCCAGCAGCAAGATGGAATATTCAATGGGGCTGAGTTCATTCAGGGGGCGATCAAGATGAGTGCCGACCAGTTTTCCTAGCGGCTCACTCTGAGCTAATGTGCTTTGCAGTAAGGCTTTGAAAAAAGCCTTGTCGTAACGCCCAGTCGCTTGCTCGATCATCTGTTGTTCAATCTGGGCAGGTGCTTCGCCCGTTAATCGCCACTGATAAATTCCTTGCACGGCCAGCTCGCGCGATCGTCGGCGCGGGCTTTTTACTGGAGTCTTAGTAGCCTCTTCTTTAGCGGCTGCACCCTTGGCAGCGGGCGGTTTTACAACTTGCTCGTTCATGCTGCATCCTTTAATAAATTAACCATTTCAATTGCGACCAACGCAGCTTCCGCGCCTTTAGTGTGCATCCGTTCTTCGGCTTGCTCATCGGTGTCGGTGGTGAGTATGGCGTTAGCAATGGGAATGCCGCTGTGCAACTGAACCTCGCTCACGCCACGCGCCGATTCATTAGCGACGATTTCGAAGTGATAGGTGTCGCCGCGAATGATCGCGCCCAAGGCAATCAGCGCATCATATTTTCTGCTTTGCGCCATGCGCTGCAACAGCAAGGGAATCTCCAACGCGCCCGGCACAGTGGCTAGGGTAATGTCTTCCCCCTGCACACCTTGCGCTCTAAGCGCGGCCAAACACGCGCTTCGCAAGCCTTCGCACACCGGAGTGTTAAAGCGACTTTGCACAATGCCGATACGCAAGCCCGTACCATTTAAATTTTTTACGAATTCTTTCATGCGTGCTTTCTGAAACGATTTAGAATTATTATTTCTCAGGGAGTGATTATTTCTATTGGGCATCTTTAAAATTCAAACTCCTAAGCCAGACCAAATTATTAACAAATGCGGCGCGAATAAATTGTGCGACGACGCATATGCTTTATATGTGAGGAGTAATTTTTTTGTGCGCAACACAGCATGGCGACGGAAATTGGTTTCTTAAAGATGCCTACTGATGTGTGTGCATATAACCCACCACTTCCAAGCCAAATCCAGCCATGCTGGGGAGCTTGCGCGGCGTAGCCATCAAGCGCATTTTGCCGACATTTAGGTCGCGCAAAATTTGCGCGCCTATGCCATAGCTGCGCGGATCCCACTGTGCGACGTGATGCGTTTCGGCGGTAGCCACCGCGCGTGTCAACAAATCACCGGAGGTTTCATCGCGATGCAATAACACCAGCACGCCACTGTCAGCTTGACTGATTTTTAGCAGCGCGTCATGCACACTGGTGGAATTGGTGAAGCTGGATTGCTCGATAAAATCCAACACCGAAAGCGGCTCGTGCACGCGCACCAAGGTTTCGCGTTGCGGCTGAATGTCGCCTTTGACCAAGGCCAGATGCGCGTGCTGCGTGGTTTTATCGACATAGCTAATTAAATCCAGCGCGCCATACGCGGTCTGCACGGTGCGTCGCGCTACCCGTTCCACCAATTTTTCATGCTGGCTGCGATGCTGAATTAAATCGGCGATGGTGCCGATTTTCAGGCCATGTTGCTTGGCAAAAATCAGCAAATCGGGCAAGCGCGCCATTTCGCCATCGTCTTTAAGTATCTCGCAAATCACCGCCACAGGCGTGACTCCGGCAAGCGCGGCTAAATCGCAACTGGCTTCGGTGTGCCCCGCACGCACCAACACGCCCCCATTTTTTGCGCGCAACGGAAAGATATGGCCGGGCTGCACTATGTCCTGCGGCTGGGCATTTTTATGTGCCGCCACTTGTATGGTGCGCGCGCGGTCTGCCGCTGAAATACCGGTGGTCACACCACTGGCAGCTTCTATCGAGACCGTAAAATTGGTGCCCAGCGGCGAGCCGTTATCGCGCACCATCAGCGGCAACTTTAGCTGCTGGCAATGCGCCTCGGTCATGGGCAAACACACCAAGCCGCGCGCGTGTTTCACCATAAAATTTATCGCTTCGGGCGTGACAAATTCTGCCGCCATCACGAGGTCGCCCTCGTTCTCGCGGTCTTCTTCATCGACTAAAACGACCATGCGCCCCGCGCGAATTTCGGCGATGATTTCTTGTATGGGTGCGATGCCTGTCATGTTCTTTTTTCCAAAATTATTTCTCTGTCTGCATTGCCAGCATGCGCTCAACATAGCGCGCGATTAAATCGATTTCCAAATTTACTTGCGCGCCCGCGCGCAACTCGTGCAGCGTAGTCACCGCCAGGGTGTGCGGAATTAAATTAACGCTAAACACCGTGCCTGTCGCTGCACGATCGGCCACTTCATTGATGGTCAAGCTCACACCGTTAATGGTGATCGAACCCTTGACAGCGATAAATTTTGCCAAGGGTTGCGGCGCGCTCACACGCAGTTTCCAGCTTTCGCCTAAATCGGTAAACGCTAACACGTCACCCACGCCATCCACATGCCCACTGACCAAATGCCCGTCCAGCCTATCTGCCAGACGCAAGGATTTTTCCAGATTAACATTCACACCCTGCGTGGTTAAACCAGCGGTGCAATTTAATGTCTCGCGCGACACATCCACCGTGAATTTTTTTTCTTCAATATTCACCACGGTCAAACACACACCGTTCACCGCGATGCTGTCGCCAAGATGCACGTCGTCCATGCCCAACACATTCGTCAATATACTTAGACGCAGCCCGCCGTCTCGATCTTGCGCGGCGGTGATGCGCCCCACATCTGCAATAATTCCACTAAACATTACTGTCTTTCTTGATGCGTGCAATAACGCGTAAATCCTTGCCAATATTTCGCACGTCATGCCACTCCAACTTTATCCGTTGATCCAATGTGGTCAGCTCACCAAGCTGCGCGACTCCGCGCGCCATGTCCCCCAGCAATTGCGGCGCGATATAAAATACCAGTTCATCAATCAACCCTGCGCGCAAAAACGCACCGTTCAAAATGCTGCCCGCCTCTAATAGCACTTCATTACAGCCGCGTACAGCGAGGTCATGCAAGGCGGCCAGCAAGTCGACACGCCCCACTGCATCGGGCAGCACCACAATTTGCGCGCCTAATTTTTGCAGTGTGGCGATTTTTTCAGCGTCATGCGTGGCGGTGTAAATCAGGGTGGCTCCCTCACCCCCGTCCCCTCTCCCAGCGGGAGAGGGAGGAGCTTGAAAAATTTTTGCGCTGAGCGGTATTTTTAAATGGCTATCCAGCACTACGCGCAATGGTTGGCGTATTCGTTGTGAATTCTCAGACGCAACGCGCACATTCAGCTGCGGGTCATCCGCCAGCAGCGTGCCAATGCCGGTTAACACGGCACAAGAACGGGCCCGCCAATGTTGCACATCACGCCGCGAATCCGCGCTGGTAATCCACTGGCTGACCCCGTTCTGCAACGCCGTGCCACCATCCACACTCATGGCAGTTTTGCTACGCAGCCAAGGCAGGTTGAATGTCATGCGCGAAAAAAAACCGATGTTTAATTCACGCGCCGCGTTTTCCATCAACCCGACTTCAACTGCAATTCCCGCTGCGCGCAATCGCGCTATTCCCGCGCCAGTAACGTGCGGATTGGGGTCTTGCACCGCCACCACCACGCGCGCCACCCCCGCTTTTATCAAGGCATCCGCACAGGGCGGGGTGCGCCCATGATGACTGCAAGGTTCCAAAGTAACGTAAGCCGTTGCGCCGCGTGCCGCCTCTTTGGCATCGCGTAGCGCGTGAACTTCGGCGTGCGCTTCGCCCGCAACTTGATGCCAACCTTGCCCGATTATCTTGCCGTCTTTTACCAGCACGCAGCCTACGCGCGGATTAGGGCTAGTCGTGTATAAGCCGCGCTCGGCCAAGCGCAGTGCATGCGCCATCCATTGGCTGTCAGCTTCGATAAACATAGTTAATGATTAGAGGTTTTGCGACGATCCGGCGTTTTGCGAACCGCCTCCACAGCCTCGGCAAAATCGCCCACATCGGTAAAGCTTTTGTAAACCGAGGCAAAGCGTATATAAGCGACTTTATCCAATTTCAATAATGCCTTCATCACCATTTCGCCAATCTGACGCGAATTAATTTCACGTTCGCCCAGCGCAAATATTTTTTGCATCACTTCGTCGATAGCCGCATCAACCAGCTCGGTGGATACGGGGCGCTTATGCAATGCGCGCGAAAAACTGGTGCGTAATTTTTCCGCACTGAACTCTGAACGCATCCCATTTTGCTTCACGATTTGCGGCATACGCATTTCCACCGTCTCGTATGTCGTGAATCGTTTTTCGCATGACAGACAGCGGCGGCGGCGGCGGATCACCGTCCCTTCATCGCTCTCGCGGGTATCGGCTACTTGCGTATCAGGGCCTTTGCAAAATGGGCATTTCATTTATTGCCCGCCTTAATCACTCGCACGTTTACCGCCATACACGGGAAATTTCGCGCACATTTGCCCAACGGTTTTCACCACCCGCGCAATGACCGCATCATCATTCGGCGCATCTAACACGTCAGCAATTAAGTTAGCCAATTGCTCGGCTTCGAATTCTTTAAAACCGCGCGTGGTCATGGCGGGGCTGCCAATACGAATGCCGCTGGTGACAAAAGGCTTTTGCGGATCATTCGGAATGGCATTTTTATTAACGGTAATGTGCGCGCGACCCAGTGCGGCTTCGGCCTCTTTACCCGTTAAATTTTTCGGCTGTAAATCGACCAAAAACATGTGGCAATCAGTGTGCCCCGACACGATACGCACGCCGCGTTCTTGCAACACGCGCGCCATGACGCGGGCATTTTCGATTACCTGCTTTTGATACACTTTGAATTCTTTGCTGGCCGCTTCTTTAAAAGACACGGCCTTGGCCGCGATCACATGCATCAAAGGGCCGCCTTGCAGCGAGGGGAAAATGGCCGAGTTCAACACTTTTTCAAACTCGGCTTTAGCCAAAATAATGCCACCACGCGGGCCGCGCAAAGTCTTGTGCGTGGTGCTGGTAACGAAATCGGCAATGCCCACTGGGTTAGGATAATAGCCCGCTGCAATCAGCCCCGCGTAATGCGCCATGTCCACAAATAAATACGCGCCGACGCTATCGGCGATTGCGCGAAAACGCTTCCAGTCGATGACCAACGCATACGCAGACGCGCCCGCGACGATCATTTTAGGTTTGTGTTCCTTGGCTAATTTTTCGACTTCTTTGTAATCAATTTCTTCATTGGCATTCAGGCCATACGAAATAGCGTTATACAATTTGCCGCTGATATTGACCGACGCGCCGTGCGTCAAATGCCCGCCATGCGCCAGCGACATACCGAGTATGGTGTCGCCAGGCTTAAGCACCGAGGTATACACCGCTTGGTTGGCCTGCGAGCCGGAGTGTGGCTGCACGTTGGCGTATTCGGCACCGAACAAGGCTTTCACGCGATCAATCGCGATCTGCTCAACCACATCCACATGCTCGCAGCCGCCGTAATAGCGTTTGCCGGGATAGCCTTCTGCATACTTATTGGTGAGCTGGCTGCCCTGCGCTTCCATTACGGCGGGGCTGGTGTAATTTTCTGAGGCGATCAACTCAATGTGATCTTCTTGGCGGCGATTTTCATGCTGAATGGCCGCGCTAATTTCTGGATCAACTTGTGCAATGTGCAGGTTACGAGCAAACATAATTAAGCCTCGAAAAAAAGTTTAAGGGAATTCATGGTTGAAGACCGCGCACGGTGAATAAGACTTTGCGCGCCGTTTCAGGAGGCGAATATTACCACGTCTGCTAGTAGCCAATGAATTCGGCTGTGGGGGGTATTTGGTCTAGCCCACGCGGTCTGAGTATTCAGAAAACGTTGCTTAAGTCAGCGAGCGGGAAGAAGGGCAAGGCGCACGGAACGCAGGAACCGAAATGTATATAGAGATACATGAGTATTCCGAGTGCCGCGCAACGCAGCAATTCATCCGCGCAGACACTTAATCAGCGTTTTCTGGGTTACGCTTCACCAGCACAGAATGCAACCGTCGGCTATCTGCGCGCAATACGGTAAAGGTAAAGTCACCAATGGTCAGGCTGTCGCCGCGCTTAGGCAGCTGCCCAGCGGCTTTCACGACCAAGCCGCCGATGGTGTCATATTCTTCATCGCTAAACTCTGTGCCCAATGCGGCATTAAAATCCTCGACCTCGGTGGAGGCTTTTACCCGCCAACCATCCGCCCCGTCAGCCACGATATTGTCTTGATCTTCGTTGAAATCATATTCATCTTCGATGTCGCCGACAATCTGTTCCAGCACATCTTCGATGGTCACCATGCCGCACACGCCGCCATATTCATCGACCACTAGGGCGATGTGATTGCGGTTGCTGCGGAAGTCGCGCAGTAGAACATTCAAGCGTTTCGATTCCGGTACAAAAATAGCGGGACGCAACATGTCGCGCACGTCAAATTCTTCTCCAGCGTAATAGCGCAATAAATCTTTGGCCAGCAAAATGCCCACAATATTGTCTTTGTCGCCATTTACAACGGGGAAGCGCGAGTGCGCTGTTTCGATCACAAATGGAATGAATTGATCCGGCGGTTGGCTGATGTCGATCACATCCATCTGCGCACGCGGGATCATAATTTCGCGCACTTGCCGCTCGGAAACTTGAATGACCCCTTCCATCATGGACAGGGCATCGGCATCCAGCAAATTACGCTCGTAAGCAGAATGCAGCAGGGCGATGAGTTGTTCACGATCTTCTGGCTCGCGCAATAGCATCGTGGAAAGACGTTCAAAAAAGCCGGGTTTATTACTGTCTTCTTGATTCATTTTTTACTTACAAAACCTTTATCTTTTTATACTTCTTGATAGGGATTAGCATACCCTAGTTTAGCCATCAATGTCGTTTCCAGCGACTCCATTTTTGCGGCATCTGCGTCGGTTTCGTGGTCATAACCTTGCAAATGCAGCGCGGCGTGTAGCGTTAAATGGGCGTAGTGTGCGAGTAAATTCTTATGTTGCGTGAGCGCCTCTTGTTCAACCACGGGCGCGCACATAACAACATCGCCGTACAAAATTTCGGCCTCTTCATTTACAAAAGTCAGCACATTGGTGGCGTAATCTTTACCGCGGAATTGTTGGTTAAGCGCACGTCCTTCAGCCTGATCCACGATGCGTATCGTCATGACCACATCGCGCTGCAAAGCTAATTTTACCCAACGCCGCAGTTGAGGACGAGTCGGTAAATTATCTTTATCACTCGCGTACTGCACCACTAATGAAAGGGGGTTCGCTGCGCTCATGCGGCAGTCATCACGCGCTCGCCGCGCAAGGTGTGATGCCACGATCCGGTGATTTTAACGTCCACAAAACGCCCGATCATGCCGGGGGAGCCAGCGAAATTCACCACTCGATTACTGTCCAACCGCCCCGCCATTTCGTTGGCATCTTTACGCGACATGCCTTCGACTAAAACTTTTTGCACGCTGCCGATTAGGTCTTGCGTCAAAGTTTTAGATTGCTCCACCAGCAATTCTTGTAAGCGTTGCAAACGCTCGGCTTTAATTTCCTGCGGCACTGCGTCGCCTAGTTGCGCGGCAGGCGTGCCGGGGCGTGGGCTGTATAAAAAACTGTAGCCGCTGTCATAACCGATTTCTTTAATTAACTGCAAGGTCGCCTCAAAATCGCGCTCGGTCTCGCCGGGGAATCCGACGATAAAATCTGAGCTGAGTACCAAGTCGGGGCGCGCTTGGCGTAATTTTTTTATTGTAGATTTATATTCCAGTGCGGTGTGTCCACGCTTCATCGCCGCCAAAATTCGATCCGAGCCAGACTGCACCGGCAAATGCAAATGGCTGGAAAGTTTAGGCGTGCGGGCATACATATCAATCAGCCGTTGCGACATATCTTTGGGATGCGAAGTGGTGAAACGCAGACGCTGCAAGCCCTGCATCGCAGCCAGCGATTGAATTAAATAAGCTAAATCTATTTGTTCGTCCTTGCTAAATGTCCCCGCATAAGCATTCACATTTTGTCCCAGCAAAGTAATTTCGCCCACCCCTTGCGCGACTAAAACCTGCACATCACGCAGCACATCAGCCACGGGGCGCGACACTTCTTCGCCACGGGTGTATGGCACGACACAAAATGAACAATACTTGCTACAGCCTTCCATGATCGACACAAACGCAGATGCTTTGCTCACGACACCATTTGTTTTACTGAGCACCACCTCTGGCAGATGATCGAATTTTTCAATCTCTGGAAAACTGATGTCCACCTGTGGCTGGCCACTGGCGCGCCGCGCCGCCATGAGCTGCGGCAAGCGATGCAGCGTCTGCGGGCCGAACACCAGATCCACGTAAGGTGCACGCTTAACGATAATCTCACCCTCTTGGCTGGCAACGCACCCACCCACAGCGATGAGCAAATCAGGCTTGGCATCTTTCAACGGACGTATGCGCCCTAAATCTGAAAACACTTTCTCTTGCGCTTTTTCACGTACCGAACAGGTGTTAAATAAAATTAAATCCGCCTCTTCGGGACTGTCGGTTTGAGTCATACCTTCGGCTGCGCGCAACACATCCGCCATCTTGTCCGAGTCGTACTCGTTCATCTGGCAACCAAACGTTTTAATGTAGAATTTTTTTACCATGATACTTACCTAATCCTAATTGCAGATAGCAACATAAATGCCATAAACCATTCGTGGTGAGCCTGTCGAACCACATCCACCTTGCCATACAAGCCTTCGACAAGCTCAGATTGAACAGTTAATAGCCAACAAGCTATTTGCTTTTCTATCTGCAATTAGAATAAAAATTTCAGAACAAGCATTCTAACAAAAACAAACCCCGCACTAGGCGGGGTCTGTTATTACATCACCATAATCGTTGCTGGCTATCACACCAGACGATCTAATTATCGCTTAAGCTGTATTGGCTTAAATTCCAGAAAGCAATTGAGCCGAGAACGCGAAGCCAAGGATAGGCACGACGCAGATAGCACATTTGAGTGCAGCAATAACCAGCGACTTGGCTGGCGGCTTTTGCCAGCTTAGTCGAATGGCTAGTTGTTTTATCTAGGCGTGCCTGACGAAGGCGACAATGTTATCGGTTCTATTGCAAACTGGAATTACATCATGCCGCCCATACCACCCATGCCGCCCATATCGCCGCCACCGCCACCACCCATTGCTGGCTTGTCTTCTGGCAACTCAGCCACCATACATGCGGTAGTCAACATCAGGCCTGCGATAGACGCTGCGTTTTGCAGTGCCACGCGCGTGACTTTAGTCGGATCAACCACACCCATCGCCAGCATGTCGCCATACTCGCCACTGGCTGCGTTGTAGCCAAAGTTCTTTTTGCCTTCCAGCACTTTATTCACGACTACGGATGGCTCTTCACCTGCGTTTTCGACAATCGCGCGCAACGGTGCTTCCAACGCACGCAACACAATGGTGATACCCGCATCTTGATCGTGGTTATCGCCTTTGATCTTAGCTGCTGCCGCTTTAGCACGCAGTAACGCTACGCCGCCGCCAGGAACGATGCCTTCTTCAACCGCCGCACGGGTTGCATGTAGCGCATCTTCAACACGCGCTTTTTTCTCTTTCATCTCAACTTCGGTAGACGCGCCAACTTTAATAACCGCTACGCCGCCCGCCAACTTCGCTTTACGCTCTTGCAGCTTTTCTTTGTCGTATTCGCTGGTTGCTTCTTCGAGCTGCTTGTTGATTTGCGACACGCGCCCTTGAATGGATTCTTCTTTACCTGCGCCATCAATAATCGTGGTGTTTTCTTTACCCACTTCGATGCGCTTGGCTTGACCCAATTCAGCCAGCGTTGCTTTTTCTAAAGACAGACCCACTTCTTCAGCAATGACCGTACCGCCGGTCAAAATCGCGATGTCTTCCAGCATAGACTTACGGCGATCACCAAAGCCAGGAGCCTTAACCGCAACAGTCTTTAGAATGCCGCGAATGTTATTCACCACCAACGTAGCCAACGCTTCGCCATCGACATCTTCAGCAATAATCAACAAGGGGCGACCGGCCTTGGCCACTTGCTCAAGCAACGGCAGCAACTCACGAATGTTGGAAACTTTTTTGTCATGCAACAAGATGAATGGATTATCCATCGCCGCGATTTGCTTCTCTTGATTGTTGATGAAGTAAGGCGACAAATAACCACGATCAAACAGCATCCCTTCAACGATGTCCAACTCGTCTTCCAAGCCTGTGCCATCTTCAATGGTAATTACGCCTTCTTTGCCGACTTTAGACATGGCTTCGGCAATTTTCTCGCCGACAACGCTGTCGGAGTTAGCAGAAATGCTACCGACTTGTGCGATTTCTTTGCTGGTGGTGCAAGGCTTAGAAATATTTTTCAGCTCTGCTACCACGGCAACTACAGCCTTGTCTATTCCGCGCTTGAGATCCATAGGATTCATGCCTGCGGCTACAAATTTCATGCCTTCTTGCACGATAGATTGCGCCAGCACGGTAGCCGTCGTCGTACCATCGCCCGCCACGTCAGACGTTTTGGAAGCAACTTCCTTAACCATCTGCGCGCCCATGTTTTCAAACTTATCTTTCAGCTCGATTTCTTTGGCGACGGACACGCCGTCTTTAGTAATCGTAGGCGAGCCGTATGAGCGATCCAGCACCACATTGCGGCCTTTAGGGCCCAGTGTCACTTTAACTGCGTTGGCCAAAATATTTACGCCAACCACCATTTTGCTGCGCGCTGCGTCGTGAAATTTCACATCTTTTGCTGCCATGTTTATTCTCCTAAAATTCGTTGCTCAAAGTTGTTATGCGATTATTTTTCGATCACGCCGATGATGTCATCTTCACGCATCGTCATATATTCCTGACCATCCATCTTAAAAGCCTGACCTGCATATTTGCCGAACAATACTTTATCGCCGACCTTAACGCTCATCGCCTGCAACTTGCCATCATCGGTTAACTTACCCTTACCCACCGCGATAATCTCGCCTTGATCTGGCTTCTCGGTTGCTGCATCTGGAATCACAATGCCCGATGCGGTTTTACGTTCTTCTTCCAAGCGTTTAACAATTACGCGATCTCCCAATGGCCGAACTTTCATACTCTTCTCCTAATAAACAAACAGTTAAAATAAATATCGCAACCCGCAGCCCAATTACAGCCAAACCGTTAGCACTCGATTGCGCGGACTGCTAAGTATGGGGCTAGGGGGGCTTTATTTCAAGAGCCATGTTGAAGTTTTTCCCTAGCCAAGGTGTCACAGGGCGCTATTGTCGGCACGCCCCACTCTAGTGTACAAAGCGGGCTGACTTCTTTTTTCTAACCTCCATGAGCAACTCCAGCACCCCAATGTCAAATGCTGAACTACTACACCGCTCGCACACCGCCGTGTGGCATCCGTGCACGCAGATGAAGCGGCATGAGACGTTGCCGCTGGTTCCCATTCAGCGTGGCGAGGGCGCGTGGTTAGTTGATTTTAATGGCGAGCGTTATTTGGATGCCGTCAGCTCGTGGTGGGTAAACTTATTTGGACATTGCAATCCGCGCATTAACGCCGCGATTATTGAGCAGCTTGGGCAACTGGAACACGTCATGCTGGCAGGCTTTACGCATGAGCCTGTGGTGCAGCTTTCCGAGCGTTTAGCAAAACTTGCGCCACCGGGTTTGGGACATTGTTTTTACGCCTCGGATGGCGCGTCGGCAGTTGAAATCGCGTTAAAAATGAGTGCTCACTACTGGCGCAACACTGGCCTGCCGCATAAAAATAATTTCATCAGCCTGCAAAATAGTTACCACGGTGAAACGCTGGGCGCGCTATCGGTGACTGATGTCGCGTTGTTTAAGGATGCTTATGGCGCGCTGCTCAAACAGCACGCCACCATGCCCAGCCCGGATAGTCGTTTGGCGGAAGCGGGCGAGAGCGCGTACGATTTCGCGCTGCGTTGCGCGGCGCAGTTGGAGGCGCATTTGCAGCAGCATCACGCCAGCATTGCGGCTTTTATTATCGAGCCGCTGGTGCAGGGTGCGGCTGGCATGGCGATGTACCACCCCGTGTATTTGGCGCGTACGCGCGAATTGTGTGATCTATATAAGGTACATTTAATTGCCGATGAAATCGCGGTCGGCATGGGCCGCACGGGAACGATGTTTGCGTGTGAGCAAGCTCCCTCACTCCCAGCATCGCCACTTCAGCCCCTCTCCCATAATGGGGGAGGGGATAAACACAGCGGCATCACTCCCGATTTCCTGTGTTTGTCTAAAGGCATCACCGGCGGCTATTTACCGCTGTCGGTGGTGATGACGCGCGATGAAATTTACCAAGCGTTTTATGCAGACGACATCACGCGCGGATTTTTGCATTCACATTCTTATACGGGCAATCCGCTGGCTTGCCGCGCCGCGCTGGCTACGTTGGATATTTTTGGGCAGGACAATGTGCTCGCTGAAAATAAAATCAAAACCGCGTATTTCAATCGCATCGCGCAACCTTTGCGCGACCATCCGCGTGTTAAAAATTTTCGCAACACCGGCATGATCTGGGCGTTTGAGGTGAAAACCACCCAAGTTGATTTCGCCCAACGCTGCTTCGCCGTAGCACTGCAACACGGGCTGTTACTGCGGCCTATGGGCAATACTTTATACTTCATCCCGCCGTACATCATCAACGAAGCGGAGATGGAATTATTAGTCACACAAACGTTAATTGTTATCGAACAACTTACCGCACCCCAATACCAGAATGATTGATATGAACATCTCTAATAATTCGTCTTTCCCGCGCAGGCGGGAATGGCGCAGTTTTGTTCTAATGGACAATTTGGAATGAAATTACTACGCATTATTTTGATCGCGCTGTGTTTAAGCAGCACCCCAATTGCTCACGCAGCACCTGTGCCGCAGACGGTGCTTAATGCACTCAAGCGCGCAAATATTCCGCTCAGCAGCGTCGGCATTGTGGTGCGCGAGGCCAACACCTACACGCCGCTCATCAGCCACCAAGCGCATCAGCCGATGAATCCGGCATCGACCATCAAACTGCTGACCACTTACGCGGGTCTAGAATTACTCGGCGCGGACTACACGTGGAAGACCGAGGCGTATCTGGATGGCGCGCTGGAAAAAGACGTGTTGCATGGCAATTTAATTTTGAAAGGCTATGGCAATCCCAAGCTGAGTATCGAGCAACTGTGGTTGTGGGTGGTCGAG
This sequence comes from Candidatus Nitrotoga sp., assembly GCA_031420955.1. Lineage (GTDB taxonomy): Bacteria > Pseudomonadota > Gammaproteobacteria > Burkholderiales > Gallionellaceae > Nitrotoga. Next base: position 16,693 of record JANONT010000097.1, read on the forward strand.
TTGCGTAGTCGCGGCTTGCGCGAAATTCGCGGTGACTTGGTGCTGGATCGTAGCGCGTTTGCCCTTTCTCCACACGACCCGGCAGCATTCGACAACGACCCGACGCGCCCCTACAACATAGGGCCGGACGCGCTGTTGCTAAACTTTGGCGCGATACGTTTACGTTTTATGCCCGATGGTGACGCGATAAAAATATCTACTTTGCCGGAGTTGGCGGGATACACGCTGGATAATCGCCTGACTTTAGTGACCCCAGAAAATATTTCTGGAAATGCCTCCGCGCAAAAAATAGATTGCAGTGCTTTAGAAAAAATCATCACCGCAGAATTACAAGGCAACGCTTTGCTGCTGCAAGGGGATTATCCAGCAACGTGTGGCGAGCGCGATTTGCACCTCAGCCCGCTCACGCACCCCGATTATTTTTATGCAGTTTTCCTCGCGCTGTGGAAAGAAATGGGCGGCAGCATAACGGGCGGGGTCAGCGAAAACGTCGTGCCCAGTGCCGCCGCACTATTCGCCACGCACCGCTCACCACCGCTGGCAGAAATTATTCGCGACATCAACAAATACAGCAACAATGTTATGGCACATCAAGTATTTTTAAGCTTGGGTAATATAGTTTCAGGTAATGGTAATAGCCTAGAATCAGCCAAAACTGCTGAACCAACCAGTACTTCTGAAACAAGCATTGCCTTTAACACCTCACCCACTGCGCCACCCGCAAGCATGGCGCGCAGCAAACTCGCGCTACGAAATTGGTTGGCGCGAAAGCAGCTTAGCTTTCCTGAGCTGCATTTAGAAAACGGCGCGGGCTTGTCGCGCGTCGCGCGCATCAGCCCCAACAGCTTGGCACTGTTACTCAGCAGCGCGCAGCGCAGCCCCATGTCAGCAGAATTTATTGCATCGCTACCCATACTCGGCGTAGATGGCACGCTCCGCAAACGCCTAGCGAACACCGCCGCAGCCACACGCGGACATCTCAAGACTGGCTCGCTGGAGGGCGTACAAGCCATCGCCGGATATGTGCAAGCGTATAGCGGCAAGCAATGGATCGTGGTTTTTTTAATCAACCACCCCAACGCGGGACAAGGTCAGCCCGCGCAAGATGCCCTGATCGAATGGGTGCAACGCCGCTAAGGAAACGTGATTAAGTGACTGCGTGGGCGAATTCACCCGCAAGGAGTAGGCCGATGGGTTCCCGGCTGCTATGCAGCCACCCATTCGCACACTGCGTTGTCCGGTGCTCGAAATCCGGGGGCGCAAAGCGACAAATATTTAATACACTCCGGTTTCTGTGCGCCGTACACCGTACACCTTGTACTTCATCCCACTCGCCGACTCAATCAGCGTTTCCTGCATCCCGCCTTGCTATAATCCGCGCTCTTTTTAACTCTCGGAACCTTTCCAGTTTCTGATAAGAAGAAGCGCAAGGCGGCAAGGATGAAGCGACGACAGTACATTTGAGTGCGGCTAGGAGCTGAAAACGAAGCCAACAGCGTGTGTTGTTGGGGCTTCAGCCCCTTAGTGTCAACTCCACACGCAGCTTGCTGCGTAGTGGATTGCCTGCCTTTGGTACAACCACGGCGGTGCAAACTCCGTCCAGCCTTTGGCTGGAAACGGATTTGCCTACCCTTGCGGTACACTCCTTGCGGGTACACAGTGATCTTTTTTATCAGAAATTGGAATTAATTATGCACACACTTATTTGCGGTTCGCTCGCTTACGACACCATCATGGTGTTTCCCGATCAATTCAAAAAACATATTCTGCCGGAGCAGATTCACATTTTAAATGTGGCGTTTCTCGTGCCGGAAATGCGCCGTGAATTCGGCGGCTGCGCGGGCAACATTGCGTATAACCTGCATCTGCTGGGCGGGCATCCGCTCATCATGGCGACCGTGGGCGATGACTTTGCGCCCTATGCTGCGCGACTGAATAATCTGGGTCTGTCGCAAAAATATATTCGCCCCATTGCCAATAGTTTTACCGGGCAAGCCTTCATCACCACCGATTTAGACGATAACCAGATCACCGCTTTTCATCCGGGCGCGATGAGTTTTTCGGAACAAAATAAAGTGACCGATGCGCCGCAAGCTACACTGGGAATTGTTTCGCCCGATGGTCGCACCGGCATGTTGCAACACGCGCAAGAATTTCATGCGGCGGGCATCCCCTTTGTATTTGACCCCGGTCAAGGCATGCCGATGTTCAACGGCGAAGAATTATTGCAGTTTGTACAACAAGCGGATTTCGTCACCGTCAACGACTACGAGGCAAAATTATTACAAGACAAAACCGGAAAATCGATTGATGAACTCGCCAAACTCACGCGCGCTTTCATCGTCACACTCGGCGCACAAGGCTCAGTCATTTACAGCGGCGGCAAAGAAATCGCCATCCCCACCCCCCGCGCCGAACAACTGCTTGACCCCACCGGCTGCGGCGATGCCTACCGCGCCGGCCTGCTGCACGGCATACAACAAGGCTGGGATTGGGAAACCAGCGGGCGGCTTGCTTCGCTACTGGGCTCAATCAAAATCGCCAGTCGCGGCGGGCAAAATCACCAGCTCACGCCAGATGAAATTGCGGGGTTGTTTAAGAAGCATTTTGGGTATGAGATTAATCTGGCCGATTGATTTAATAAAAAAATTAAAACAAAAAATCCCGTAGGATGTGACTAGGCACGAGGCGCATCGATCGCGTAAAGTCGAGAAAATACTTATGTTGCAAAACGGCCACTCAAAAAATAAGTGGCAATACACCGCCAAATATAACTCGACCGATGCGCCTCGTACCTCGGCAGCATCCTACGTGACTTTTGCAGAAGGGCGTTTATAAAAATTCAAAGTTCTAAGCCAGACCAAGTTATTAATAAATGGGGCGTGAGCAAAAAATGGTTACGCGGCATATGTTTGATATGTAAGTAAGTATTTTTTGCGAGCATCCGCTACGCGGATTGCCTGCTTACCCCATTTGTGAGCAACAACGTATGGCGACGTTGTTGGGTTTTTAGAGCCGCCCGCACTGCACTTGAAATATTTTTCGATCTCCCAACCTCACCGCCGTCAACGCGCCGCCCCATAAACATCCCGTATCTAGGGTGATGACGTTCGGCATCACGCGCAAACCCAATGCTGACCAATGCCCGCAGATGATGGTGGACTCTTTACTCTTACGCGCGGGCACGTCAAACCACGGGAAATATCCGGCAGGAATATCTTGCATCTTGCCTTTGAATTTGAATTCCATCGCGCCTGCGAAGGTGCAAATTCGTAGCCGCGTAAAGGCGTTGGTGATGACGCGCAGCCGCTCGTAGCCTGCCAAATCATCACGCCACTGGTTGGGTTGGTTGCCGTACATGTGCAGTAAAAAACTGGCGTAGTGTTCGCCGCGCAATGCGGTTTCTACTTCGTGGGCGAGGTGTTGCGCTTGCGTGATTGTCCAGCTAGGCAGCAAGCCTGCGTGCAGCAATGCAAAATTATTTTCGACATGGATGAGGCGTTGCGCTCTGAGCCACGCTAACAATTCATCGCGATCAGGTGCGGATAAAGTAGCTTGCAAAGTGTCGCTGCGATGATTTTTTGCAACCCCTGCCGCCACCGCCAGCAGATGCAAATCATGGTTGCCCAGCACGACGATAGCCGCATCACCCAAAGATTTAACGAGACGTAACACACCGAGTGAGTCAGGGCCGCGATTAACCAAATCACCCACGAACCATAGGCGATCTGCGGCGGGATTAAACTGTATGCGCGCCAATAAATTTTCTAATTCAGCGCGGCAGCCTTGGATGTCGCCTATCGCGTAGGTGGCCATATCACTAAGCTTTCATTTCCATTTTTCATGAGCAATTAAAAACCTCCATTCCAGAAAGCAATTGAACTGAGAACGCGAAGCCGAGGAAAGGCGCGACGGTGCGTGGTTGTTGCCGATTCATCGGCTTTACAAACACGGCCTACCCCTTGCGGGTGCAGATAGTACATTTGAGTACAGCAATAACCAGCGACACGCTATCGTTTTTTGATAGCGTAGTCGAATGGCTAGTTGTTTCATCTAGGCGCGCCTGATAAAGGCGGCTGCGTAGTGGATTGCCTGCCTTTGGTACGACCACGGTGTACCCCTTGCGGGTGCAATGTTATCGGTTCAATTGCGAACTGGAATCGGGCACATATTCCGGCACCCATCCAACCAGTGCCTGCTTCACCTCAACATCAGTATGCGGCACGCTGGAATGCATCCAAGCCAGCATGTCGCGCAGCCACTCGGTTTGCACCCCCCGCGCCTGCGCGATGCGTAATTTTGCGTGCGGGGTGGGCAGAGTGTGTTCGGTGTCGGCCAGCAATTCTTCGTATAATTTTTCGCCAGGACGCAGGCCCGTAAATTCAATTTTTATTTCGTCTTCGCTCAAGCCAGAAAGTCGAATAAGGTCTTTGGCGAGGTCGACAATTTTTACTGGCTCGCCCATGTCCAGCACAAAAATTTCTCCGCCCGCGCCCATCAAACCCGCTTGCAAAACTAACTGCGCCGCTTCTGGAATAGACATGAAATAGCGCGTGATGTCCGGATGCGTCACGGTAATCGGCCCGCCCGCTGCGATCTGTTCGCGGAATTTTGGGATGACGCTACCCGTGCTGCCCAACACATTGCCGAAGCGCACCATGATAAATTTTGTGCCGTGCCGATTTTGAGATGCATGGTTCTGCAAACCTTGGCACACCATCTCCGCCAGACGCTTGCTCGCGCCCATGACGTTGGTCGGATTCACCGCCTTATCGGTCGAGACAAAAACAAATTTTTCCACGCCATGTCGTTGCGCGGCAGAGGCCACCGTCCATGTGCCCAACACATTATTCCGTATGGCCTGCCAGGCGTTGTGCTGCTCCATAAGCGGCACATGTTTATAGGCGGCGGCGTGAAATACCACGGCGGGTTTGTGTTCAGCGAACACCTGCTCTAGCCGCGCTGCATCGCCCACATCGCCAATTAAACAGACGATACGAATATCTGAAAAATGCGCGCTGAACTCTTGCTCCATTTTGTATAAAGCAAATTCATTCCGCTCGAATAGCATTAAAGTTTGCGGTTTGAAACGCGCAATCTGCCGACATAATTCCGAGCCGATAGAGCCACCTGCACCGGTGACCAGCACGACTTTATCTTTTAGTAATTGATGCAAACCTTCGTTATCCAACTTAACTGGATCGCGCCCCAGCAGATCATCTAGCTCCACTGCGCGCAGTTGCGAAATGGCGATGCGGCCACTGAGTAAATCATCAAACGCTGGCACAGTCAGCACTTTAAGTGCCGCTTGATTGCATAGCTCAACGATGTGTTTGCGTAGCTGATGCGTGGCCGAGGGCATGGCGATAATCGCCTGCTTTACTTGCAAGCGCGCCGCCCATTGCGGCAAGGCATCCAGCGCGCCCAGCACTTTTATTTCGTTTAACGAGCGGCCATGCTTGCTTGCATCATCATCCAAAAAGCCCACCAACCGCCACTCTCGGCTGCGTCCTAATTCTTTTGATAAAGCCACGGCGGCATCGCCCGCGCCTAAAATTAATACCGGCTCGCCTAATTCTTTCGCGCTGAAATCACTGCGCTCGCGCCACAATCTATAAGCAAAACGGCTGCCGCCCATCATCATCAACAACAATACCGGGTTGATGACTAACACCGAACGCGGCACGACCGCGCTGATGCGAAACATCCAAATCGTTAACGGAATCAACGCGGCAGCCGCAAGTAATGCCAACGAGATGCGGCGTAAGTCAGCCACGCTGGCGTAACGCCACAACCCGCGATACAAACCAAATCGCCAAAAAATAATGCCTTGCAACGGTACGATCCAGGTGAGAGTGCGGAACATTTCATCCGTGAAATGTGGCGGCGGCTCAAAATTAAAGCGTAGCAAATAAGCAAATACCCACGCCAGTGTTGCGGCTGCTAAGTCATGCAGCATCGCTAACAGAGAGCGTGAATTAAAGTTATTCATATTGGTTAGCTATCGCGGTAACAACAGGGTTAATTAAGGGTACCTCTAAAAATCCAAGCTCCGTCGCGATACGGCGTTGCTCAAAAAATCTTAACGCTTACATATCATAAATATGCGGCGCGCTAAAATTTTTTTCGCGCCTTGTCTCGCTTAGGGTTTTGAATTTTTAGAGGCACCCTTAAGCTATTTGGATTGCATTTAAAATCGCGGCGGCCATTTTAACGCGGCCCATAAAAAAAGGCAGGGTCGCCCCCGCCTTTGTTATGTCCTAGCAACGCATGCCTAGAACATAAGTATTCAGGCAAACAAATACCCAAATATTTAGTGTGCTGCGGCTTCTTTTTTATCTTCTTTCTTGCCTTCTTTTTTCTTGTCAGCATCTTTGGCTACTGCGGCAGCATGGTGGGCATCGTTATGGTGGCCATCGTCATGCTTGGCATCACCCGCAACAGCAGAGAAAGAAATAGCGGCAAATAATACAGCGATCAGTGTTGAAAACAGTTTCATGTAAGCTCCAATATATTAAGTTAAAAAATTAAACAGCGGTACCGGTCACCCGACCAGCGGCACTTCCCTCTTAACGAACTAACTCCCACTTTCGCAACATGAACCCAAATATTTGTGGTGCCGGGAGGGGGACTCGAACCCCCACATTGTCTCCAACGCCGGATTTTGAGTCCGGTGCGTCTACCGATTCCGCCATCCCGGCTTGAGTCGGTGCGGATTATCCATTAAACGCTACGCTACTTCAAGGCTGTTGTAATTAATTTCTGCCCAGAAATATCCATCCCAGAAATATCAATTTTTCGATGCTGCACCACACAGTCACGAAGATAAAGATTGATCAGGCTTTGGTATGGAATCCCCGCTTCATCGGCCATTTTTTTGAAGTAGTCAATAACATCTGCGCTTAACCGCATCGTGACAGGTTTTTTCAACT
>JANONT010000098.1:0-1895 GCA_031420955.1 Candidatus Nitrotoga sp.
GCAAATTGAAACCGCGTTAGGCGATGGAAAAAAATGGGGCGTAAATATTAAATACTCACCCGAAACCCCCGCGCTGGAAACAGCAGGCGGCATCGCGCAAGCCTTGCCGCTGTTGGGGGATGCGCCCTTCGCGGTTATCAATGGCGATATTTTTTGCGATTATGATTTTGCGAATTTACCCGGCCATGCGGCGAGCATAGAAAAAAACAAACTTGCTGCACACTTGGCGCTGGTGAACAATCCTGAGCACAATCCTAACGGGGATTTTGGTTTGAACAATAATCGAGTCACGGACGCAGAACCCAAGCTCACTTTCAGCGGCATTGGCGTTTATCAGCCCGCGTTATTCGCTAACATAGTGCGGGGCAGCAAAGCGCAACTCGCGCCTTTGTTGCGCGAGCAAATCGCACAGAATAATATTAGCGGTGAACATCACACAGGGTTTTGGATAGACGTGGGCACACCGCAACGTTTGCAACAACTCAACCATCGCTTAAGCAACGGGACACAGCATGATTAAAAATTACACCGAGCGCCGCCAGCAACTTATGCAGCACATGCAATCGGGCATCGCGATTATTCCCACCTCGCCGGAAGTGCGGCGTAATGGCGATGCGTATTACCCCTTTCGTTTCGACAGCTATTTTCATTACTTAACAGGTTTTGAAGAAGCCGACGCGGTGTTGGTTTTGGTTGCCAACCCAAAAGAGAGCAGTTCGCCTCAATCCATTTTATTTTGTTTGGAAAAAAATATAGAGCGCGAAATATGGGATGGATTTATATATGGCCCGGCTGCCGCGCGTGAAAAATTTGGTTTTGATGCCGCGTACCCTATCGCGCTGTTAGATGAAAAATTAACCGAGCTAATGGGAAATCAGCACGCCATTTATTATCCACTGGGGCTGGATAGCGCGTGGGATAAGCGTGTGCTGGCACTGCGCGAAAAAGTGCAGGCGCAAGTTCGTAGCGGCATTGCCGCGCCTCATGCCTTGCACGACGTGCGCGAGCTATTGAATGAAATGCGTTTGATAAAAGATAGTCACGAGATAGACACCATGCGTCGTGCGGCCAACATTTCGGCGGCGGCACATCAACGCGCCATGCGCGCCACGCGCCCCGGCATGATGGAGTATGAAATTGAAGCGGAGTTGCTGTACGAGTTTCGCAAGCGCGGCGCGCAATCTCCCGCCTACACTTCGATTGTGGCGGGTGGCGAAAACGCCTGTGTGCTGCATTACATCAGTAACAACGCCGTGTTGCGCGAGGGCGAATTATTGTTGATTGATGCTGCGTGCGAGTTGGGTGGCTACGCCTCCGACATCACGCGCACCTTTCCCATCAACGGAAAGTTTTCCGCCGCGCAAAAAGACGTGTATGAAATTGTCCTTGCAGCACAGCTTGCGGCCATCGCGGCGGCGCATCCTGGCGGGTATTGGAACGATCCGCATGATGCCGCGTTGCGCGTATTGGTACAAGGTTTTATTGATCTAAAATTATGTGCAGGCACGGTCGATGCCGTGATTGAAAGTGGCGAGTATAAAAATTTTTACATGCACCGCACCGGACATTGGCTGGGGCGCGATGTGCATGATGTGGGCGCGTATAAAATTGCTGGCAACTGGCGCGCCTTGCAACCCGGCATGGTGCTGACCATCGAGCCAGGTTGCTATATTCGTCCCGCCGAAAACATCCCCAAAGATTTATGGAATATCGGCATACGCATCGAAGATGATGTGGCGATCACCGCACAAGGTTGTGAAGTGCTGAGCGTGGCTGCGCCAAAAACCGTGGCGGATATAGAGGAGCTGATGAGGCGCGCATGAGTAACGTTTGCGACATCGCAATCATCGGTGGCGGGCCAGTCGGCGCGGCACTGGCACTGGCACTGCGTGACA
>JANONT010000099.1:0-5099 GCA_031420955.1 Candidatus Nitrotoga sp.
AAATAATAGGCCAATAAAAAATTCGCTCATACGTTGCATAATATTTCCTTAAAGTAGTTGGCGAATGACATAGACAGTGACAAAACCCGCCGTCATAAATGACAGCGTGGCAACCAGTGACCTTGGCGATAAACGCGACAAGCCGCATACACCATGACCGCTGGTGCAGCCGGAGGCGTAGCGTGTGCCGAGCCCCACCATTAATCCTGCCAGCACGATCATGCCGTAGCTTGCGTCTATGCGCGGCGCGGTGATTAATTCAGCGGGCGCGAGAATGCCAAAGATCCAAGGTGCTGCAAAAATTCCTAGTAAGAAGGCAATGCGCCATGCTATGTCGCCCGCTTTAGGCGAAATAAATTCGCCCACAATGCGGCTGATGCCGAGAATTCGCCCGTGCAATAAAATAAAAAGTGCCGAAGCGACACCTAATAAAACACCGCCAGAAAGCGATAGCCAGGGGGTGAAGTGGTTCCAGTCAATAGTCATTTTTCATGCTATTAATGTTTGCAAAATTGTTGATATAAAACCTTTATCACAGCGAGTGCTTGTGGACTGGCTATTTGGTAGTAAATATTTTTCCCTGCGCGCCGCGTACTCACCAACTCTTCGTCGCGCAGTACAGTGAGTTGCTGCGATAAGGTCGGTTGAACAATGCCGAGCAATGTTTCTAACTCGCTGACGCATTGCTCGCCCTGAGAAAGTTGGCACAACAGCAATAGGCGATCAGCGTTGGCAAGTACCTTCATCAAACGGCACGCCTCGCCAGCGGCTACGTGCATTTCGGATAATTCCAGCTTAACGGACTTCATTAGGAGCGCCTCCTTGGGTAAGATTGGAAGTTGTTATATTATCTTTCAATATAATATTATTTGATATATTAACGTAAGGGTGTCGTCATGAGCATATTGAGTAACAAACCTAGGGTTCACGGTATTTTTGATCCGGCCACGTGGACGGTGACTTATATCGTGTACGAAGCGGTTGGCTCGGCCTGCGCCATTATTGATTCGGTGTTGGATTACGACCATAAATCTGGCCGCACACGCCACACTGCGGCAGACAAGGTGATCGCTTTTGTGCGTGAAAATAATCTGCGAGTGGAGTGGATTTTGGAAACCCATGCCCATGCTGATCACCTGTCTGCCGCGCCGTATTTGAAAGCGCAGCTAGGTGGCAAGATTGCTATTGGCGACCACATCACAGCCGTGCAAAAAGTGTTCAAAGGCATTTTTAATTTGGAAGCCGAGTTTAAACAAGACGGCTCGCAGTTTGACCATCTCATCAAAGAAGATGAAGTGTTGCAGGTGGGTAATTTTCAGGGCAGGGCACTTTATGTTCCCGGCCACACGCCCGCGTGCATGGCCTATCAGTTTGGTGATGCGGTGTTTGTCGGCGATACTTTGTTTATGCCGGATGTGGGCACGGCGCGCTGCGACTTCCCCGGTGGCGATGCTAAAACGCTGTATGTCTCCACGCGAAAAATCTTAAGCCTGCCGCCTGAAACGCGGCTGTTCATGTGCCACGATTACCCGCCCAATAATCGCGAAGTAAATTTTGAGAGCACCGTGGCTGAGCAGCGGGCAGAAAATATTCATGTGCATGACGGCATCACCGAAGCGCAGTTTGTGGAGATGCGAACCCAGCGTGATGCTACTTTAGAAATGCCCACGCTGATTTTCCCAGCCGTGCAAATCAATATTCGCGCGGGTGAAATGCCGCCTAAGGAAGCAAATGGCGTGGCATATGCCAAGATTCCGCTGGATGCGCTTTGATTGGAAATTAATAGCTTTGAGGTGGAGCTGAAAATGATTTAACTCTGTAAGCAGAGTCAAATCAGCACAGTTTTTTTAAGCCAAGATTTTTTAAGACTTCAATAATGATGCATTGAAATAGTGTTTGGTGTGTTTTCGTGAAGCGCGTTATCGCATTGCTGGGGCGATAAGTTACGCTGCGCGGTGATGGCCTCATCTCTTGCAGGTGTTACTTTTGATGCCGAATTTGCCAAGTATGTTCGTTAGGGGACAAATTTGGGTGAAGCCGCTCTGAAATAAATTCAATCCAACGAAAGCCGTGAACCATAAAAAATATGGGCTCACGAACAAGGGGCTGCCTGCTACGCCCAGCGACAAAGATAGCAACACAAATAATCCTGCGACAATACGGACAATGCGTTCGGCATTCATGAAAAATTCTCCTTGATAGTAATTAAAAATATTAGATCGGTTTTTTGTACAGCATGGCGTAGTACAGCACTGGGATGACGACCAGCGTGAGCGCGGTAGAAACGAGAATGCCGAAAATCAGCGCGATCGCCAGCCCGTTGAAGATCGGGTCATCCAGAATGAACAGCGCGCCCAGCATGGCCGCCAGCCCGGTGAGAATAATGGGCTTGGCACGCGCACTCGCCGCCGCGATCACCGCATGCTGAACATCCATCCCGTCGCGGATTTGCAGATTGATGAAATCCACCAGCAGGATGGAATTGCGCACGATGATGCCCGCCAGCGCGATCATGCCTATCATCGAAGTCGCGGTGAACTGGCTGCCCAATAAAGCATGCCCGGGCATCACGCCAATTATTGTGAGCGGGATCGGCGACATGATAACCAGCGGCACCAGATACGACTTGAACTGCGCCACCACCAGCAGGTATATCAATATTAAACCCACCCCATATGCGATGCCCATATCGCGAAAAGTTTCAAAGGTCACCTGCCATTCGCCATCCCATTTAAGCGCGTAACCGGCATAGGGATTGCTGGGCTGATTGAAATAGTAACTCTCCAGGTTTCCGCCCTGTTCCAATGCCATGCCGCCGGTCTTGGCGTTGATGCCGAACATGCCATACAAAGGGCTATCCAGTTCCCCGCTCATGTCGCCAAACACGTACACCACGGGCAGCAAATCTTTGTGATAAATCGGGTAATCACGCTGCGTGGCAACCACCTGCACCAGTTCGGAAAGCGGCACTAATAACCCTTCCCGCGACCGCACCTTGAGCTTCAGCAACGCATCGACATTGCCGCGTTTATTGGCGGGCAAACCGATGCGCAAAGGGGGTGCATATTTAGTGTTCTCGGCATGCAAGGTCGCCAAATCCTGCCCGGACAATGCCATGCCGATCACATCAACAATGTCACTCGGCGCAACGCCAAGCAGCGCGGCTTTGCTTTGTAATACCTGCAGCAGCAGCTTGGGCGCGGCTTCGGTTACGCTATCGTCGATGCCGACAATATTGGCAGTCTGACCGAATTGTTCGCGCACCTTGGCGGCGACTTTGCGCGCACCCGCATAATCCGGCCCGTAGATTTCCGCCACTATCGGCGACATCACCGGCGGACCGGGCGGCACTTCGACGACTTTAGCTTTGGCATTCCATTTTGCGGCAATTTTTTGTATCGGCTCCAGTACTGATGTGGCGATCTCGTGACTGCTGCGGCTGCGATGTTTCTTGTCGCGGAGATTCACTTGAATATCGCCCTGCTCAGAAGCGTTGCGCAAATAATATTGCCGCACCAAGCCGTTGAAATTAATCGGCGAGGCCGTCCCTGCATAGGCTTGATAGTCGGTGACTTCCGGCACGGTCGCCAGATAAGCGCCCACCTCATGCAGCACCGCACTGGTACGCTCTAATGCCGTGCCGGCCGGCATATCGACCACCACCTGAAATTCAGATTTATTATCGAACGGCAACATTTTCAAAATAACCAGCTTGCCCACGCCCAGCAATATGGCAAAAACCAAACCCGCCAGAATCCCCAACCACAATTTTCGCCGCGCCGGCTTGCCATGTTCGCCGTTCAAAAATGGTGTCAGATAGCGGTTGAAAAAATGATGTATCTTGGTGTCTCGTTCATCGTGAATAACCGCGTGCTGCGCACCCGCAAAACGCAATACCAGCCAAGGGGTAATGACGAACGCCACCGCCAGCGAGATCAGCATGCCCATGCTGGCGTTGATCGGTATCGGGCTCATATACGGCCCCATCAAACCGCTGACGAAGGCCATCGGCAACAATGCCGCGATTACCGTCAAGGTGGCTAATATAGTGGGGCTGCCGACTTCATCGACCGCCGCGGGGATGATTTCCGACAGCGGCTGATGCGTCGCCAGCGCGCGGCGGCGATGGATGTTCTCTACTACAACTATCGCGTCATCTACCAAAATCCCGATAGAAAAAATTAACGCGAACAGCGACACGCGGTTCAGCGTAAAACCATATGCCCACGAGGCGAACAGCGTCGCCGCCAATGTCAGCAGCACCGCGATGCCCACCACCAGCGCCTCGCGTCTGCCCATCGCAACCCACACCAGCGCGACCACGGCGAGGGTGGCGAACAGTAACTTTTGCATCAGCTTGAGCGCTTTATCATTCGCCGTCTCGCCATAATTGCGCGTAACACTGACCTGCACATCGGCGGGAATAACACTGCCTTTGAGTTCCTCAACCCGCGCCAACAACTGCTCGGCGACTTCGACCGCATTCGCGCCCGGTTTTTTGGTGATCGCTATGGTCACGGCGGTGAATTCACCATTCACCTTAATACCTTGGTCTGATGCCGCTGGACCGGTCCCTAGCCACACATATTTCTCCGGCTGATCCGCGCCATCCCGCACCTCGGCAATGTCGCGCAGGAACACTGGTTTGCCACCCGATACGCCCACTACCAACTGCCGCACGTCGCTGGCATTACTCAAAAAACTGCCGGTTTGCACCAGCACTTCACGATTGTCGTGTACCAGGCTTCCCGCAGTCTGCGCAACATTGGCGGATTGCAATGCCGCGCGCACATCGTGCATGGAAAGTTGATAAGCATTCAGGCTTTCGGGGTCGAGCAACACCCGCACCATGCGCTGCGTCGCGCCCAGCGTCACCACCTCGCGTGTGCCGGGAACGCGTTTCAACTCGGCTTCGATGGCGTGTGCGACGTGGGTTAATTCCAAGCTGCCGCCCAGCTCCTGTTCGCGCCACAATGTCAGCGCCACCACCGGCACGTCATCTATCCCTTTGGCCTTGATGATGGGCGCTGCCACCCCCAAGGTGGGCGACAACCAATCCGCATGGCTATGCACCACGTCATACAGCTTCACCAGCGACG
>JANONT010000100.1:0-2210 GCA_031420955.1 Candidatus Nitrotoga sp.
GCATCAGCTTTGGATTTTCCTTTGACTGCGACCGTCATCATCGAAGCCGAAGATTTACAAATCGCACAGGATTCTCCGTTAAAGGCGATCTCATGAATGTGTTTATCCAGCATCGCCAAGGTAATTTCGAGATGGTCACCACACAGCGGATTATGTCCTGCCGCATGGTGACTAGCTTGAGCAATCACGCCAAAATTACGTGGTTTTTTGTTATGGTCAAGAATCACTTCTTGATAAAGTGCTTTGAGATTAGCCATAATTTTTTAAGCAAATATTTTCTGCACGCTGCGTATGCCTGCCACCAGCGCATCCACTTCGTCCATGGTGTTGTAAAACGCAAACGAGGCACGCGATGTAGCAGGCAGACCGAAGCGCTGCATGACAGGTTGCGCGCAATGATGACCGGTACGCACGGCAATCCCTTCTTGATTGAGCAACGTGCCCACATCATGCGGATGGATGTGCTCCATCACAAAAGACAGCACCGAAGCCTTGTTACGCGCTGTGCCGATAATGCGCACGCCGGGCATCTCGCTCACCTGCTCAGTTGCGTATTGCAGCAAAGCGTGCTCGTGCGCGGCAATATTTTGCATACCGATGGCCGATAAATAATCGACTGCTGCGCCCAAACCGATAGCCGCTGCGATGGGCGGTGTACCCGCCTCAAATTTATAGGGGATTGCGTTATAAGTGGTCTTCTCAAAAGTCACCGATAAAATCATGTCGCCACCGCCCTTGAACGGTTGCATTTTTTCGAGCAACGCGGCTTTACCGTACAGGATGCCGATGCCGGTCGGGCCGCATAATTTGTGCCCGGAGAATGCGTAAAAATCACAATCTAAATCTTGCACGTCAATCTGCATATGCGGCACGGCTTGCGCGCCATCCACCAAAACAGGCACGCCACGGGCATGAGCAAAGGCGATCATTTTTTTAACGGGATTAATCGTACCGAGCGCGTTGGAAACGTGAATCAACGATACAAATTTTGTGCGCTCGTTAAACAGATTTTCGTAGGCATCTATTTGCAACTCGCCTGCGTCGTTGATCGGCACGACGCGAATTTTTGCACCACGCTCTTCTGCCAACATTTGCCAGGGCACAATGTTGGAGTGATGCTCTAAGGTAGTGAGAATAATTTCATCGCCCGCGCCGATAAATTTGCGGCCATAGCCGTGCATTACCAAGTTAATCGTCTCGGTCGTGCCGCTGGTAAAAATCACTTCGCGCTCTTCAGCAGCGTGAATAAAACGCTGTAGCTTGCGCCGCGCTTCGTCGTACTCTGCTGTGGCAAGCTCAGATAAATAATGCACTGCACGATGAATGTTAGCGTGCTGCGTGGTTTGATAACGCACCAGTCTATCTATCACCTGCTGCGGCATTTGGCTGGATGCGGCGTTGTCCAAATACACCAGCGGCTGGCCTTCGACTTGCAAATTTAAGATAGGAAAATCTGCGCGCAGCTTGTTAACATCCAATGAAGGCGCGGTAATCGGCTGAGTGGTAGGCAATGTGTTTATGGAATTCATATAGCGTTATTTGATTTCGAGCGTGGCTTGTTCGAGCATGATTTGCTCCAGCTTGCGCTTGAGCGATGGTACGGGAATGCGCTCCAAAATCTCCGCACCAAAAGCGTAAGTTAAAAGATTCCGTGCAGCTATGTCGGATAATCCTCGGCTCTGCAAATAAAATACTTCTTCACCATCCAACTGGCTGACAGTCGCTCCGTGCGTGCATTTCACGTCATCTGCAAAAATTTCTAATTGCGGTTTTGTGTCCACTTGCGCGCGGTTGCTGAGTAATAAATTGCGATTGGTTTGTTGCGAATCGGCGCGTTGTGCGCCCTGCCGCACCATAATTTTTCCGTTAAATACAGCGTGTGCGCCGCCGCCGATTATGCATTTATGCAACTGCCGGCTCACGCCATGCGGCTTAGCGTGATCGATACAGGTATGCGTGTCGGCCAGTTGCCGCCCAGAGATCAGAGCGAGGCCATCGACTGTGCATTCGCCACCTTCCACTGCTTGCAACACATTTAAGTTGTAGCGAGAAATGCGTGCGCCCATCGCCACACTCACCGATTGATAATGGCTGCCGCGCGCCAAAGTCACCGCGCAATTGGCAATGTGAAAGGCTTGCGCACCCTCGCGCTGCACGCGAACGTGATGCACATGCGCGTTGTCTGCCAGCGAAATTTCGCTGACTGTGTT
>JANONT010000101.1:0-5555 GCA_031420955.1 Candidatus Nitrotoga sp.
GCCAGCACCTTGGGTGCCATCACTGGCGAAAAAGGAATCGCCGATAAAAGCTTGGGGTAATACGCCAAACCATTGCGCTGATAGGCTTCTGCCCATGCCCAATCAAAAACGTATTCGCCGTAAGAATGGTTCTTGAGATACAGCGGCATCGCGCCGATTAAATTTTCCTGCTCGCGCAATAATAAATAATGCGGTGTCCAACCTGTTGCAGCACACGCCGATCCGCTTTCGTGCAGCGCGTTGAGAAAGGCGTGGCTCAACAGCGGATGCTGCCCCGCCAGCCTGTTCCAGTCCGCAGCCTTAATCTGTGAAATGGAATCGACGATCTCGATTTGTGGTGCAGCGTGTACAGTATTGGGGGGCATCATGGCAATGCGTTCATTCATTTTAGCTGCAAAACTTGTGATCTGAATTACCCACCGCTAAACAAACTAATTGGAGTAACACCCTACTGCACGCGAACGATGCCCCTCCTACGGCGTTGTTCATGCGTCGAGCAAAGTCACACTCAACTTGTTTGCCGCCCATTCCATCTCTGGATTTTGCGTGTGATGCCACGGCACCACACCCAGCAATGGCGCGTTGATGCGCTGCTGCAAAGCCTCGATATTTTCATCAAGTGCCAGCATATTTGCGTCCAGCACATTCGCCACCCAGCCCGCGCACTTGAGACCGCGCGCTTCGATCATGCTCAGCGTAAGCAGGGCGTGGTTCAAGCACCCCAACCGTATCCCTACTACTAAAATTATCGGCAGTGCTAATTGTTGCGCTAAATCCGCGCTGGTTTCGCGCTCGTTTATCGGCACGCAAAATCCGCCCACGCCTTCTACGATGACGACATCGGCCTGCGCGGTTAACTCATGGTAGGACTGCAATATGCGCGGGATTTCTATACGCACGCCGCTGTTGCGCGCGGCAATGTGTGGGGCGATGGGCTGCACAAATAAATAGGGATTTATTTGGCCGAGGCTTGCGAGAATATTGCTGGCGGCGCGCAATTTTTTTACGTCTTCGTGTTGCTCATCGGCATCACTTCCTGCCGCAATTGGCTTCATCCCCACTACGCGCAAACCCTGTTCCGCAAAGGCATGCAGCAAGGCGCAACTGATAAGTGTTTTGCCAACGTGGGTGTCGGTGCCGGTAATAAAGTAACTCATTTCAACTTAAAATCTGTTTTAATAATGGATCGTCCATCCGCTAATTTTTTTGGTTGCGGCTTCCACGCATGGCCGTACACCACTTCAAAAGTGGCAGGCAATTTTCCGTTGTGACGCAGGCGTTCATAGTTGCTCAATACGGATTGCCAGGCGGCTTTTCCCATCAATCCTTGGCCGCGCCCAGCGGTGACATTGTGCGCGCCGATGCTGCGTAAATCTTGCATGACATCGCGCACATCGTTGTAAGTGAGGGTGATAATTTCCATGTCCATCACCGGGTCGGCAAAGCCGCTGCCGCGCAACATGTCGCCTATGTCGTGCATATCGGCGAAGCGATTAGTGTGCCGATTTTGATCCACGCCTTGAAACGCGGTGCGTAATTCTTTTAAGGTATCCGGACCAAAAGTGCTGAACATCACCAAGCCATTTACTTTTAATACTCGATGCAGCTCGGCAAACGTGGCGGGTAAATCATTACACCATTGCACAGCCAAATTTGACCACACTAATTCCACGCTGGCATTCGCTAAAGGCAAGGCTTCTACGTCGGCACAAACGTGGCTGTTTTTTCCGCTATTAAAATTGCCTAGGCTCGGTAATTTTTTCCACCAACCGAGTTGCCCACGCGCTAAATTGAGCATATCGATTGCAATATCCAACGAGAGCAAATGCGCGGCAGGATAACGCTGCGCCAGTTGCCGCGTTCCCCACCCTGTGCCGCTGCCTGCATCCAGTACCCGTACCGGTTGCAGGTTGATGTAGTCGAGCCGCTCCAACATGCGGCGACACACTTCCTGCTGCAATACTGCCGCGCTATCGTAGGTGCTGGCGGCGCGATTAAAAGCGCGGCGCATTTGTTTTTTATCTATATCAAATTCGTTCATTTTTAAATTTTTTTCCTTCAGTTTAATCAGTTTTAAACCCCTCCTAGCCTCCCCTTATCAGGGGAGGAACAGCAGGTTGGGAGGGGTTTCAGGGAGAATAATTTCCTGCATTCTCATCGCTAAACCCTAAAATAAGTTTCGCAAAAATATCCGCGTGCGATAAAAATGGCACATGCGCGGCCTGCGCTATTTTTGCCAATCGCGCATGAGGCAAATTTTGCGCCAAATAATTTGATGCGGCAGCCGGCGTCAATTCATCTTTATCACCCGCAATCACCAGCGTGGGCTGCGCAATATGCGGCAATGATTTTCGCAAATCAGTATCGCGCAAAATATCTAAGCCACTACTCAACGCTGCGAGGGGTGCTTGGTTTTTATCCAGGCCGCGCAAGGTGGCAAGCAACTCACGCTCATGTTCACTACCGCGTACTTGCAATGAGATAAATCGTTTTAGTGTTTGCGCCGGATTATGCTGCAACGCTTGTGCAAATTCCTGAAAAATCTCCTGCGGCATCGCGCACAACCAATCCGCGCGCTGCACAAAACAAGGTGTAGTCGCCACCAATATCAATCGCTGCACCTGCTGCGGCACACGCTCTGCCCAACGCAACGCAACCTGCCCACCCAACGACCAACCGCATACCGTCAGCGGCTGTGCAAAATTATTCTTTGCAAAGATATTTTGCCGCGCATAGTCTGACACGCTCTTCACCAGTGCCTCTAAATAATACGGCTCGATATTTTCACTCGCACCATAGCCGGGTAAATCCAAGCGATGCACGGTGAAATGTTGTGCCAATTTTTGTGCCGCCTCGCCCCACACATCGCCGCGCAAACCCCAGCCGTGTATCAGCATCAGTGGTGCGCCTGTGCCATAAATTTCAACGTGCAAGCTCATGCAAGGCAGTGATGAGTTGATCGACATCTTGCGTGCTATGTGCGGCAGATAAAGAAATTCGCAAACGTGCAGTACCCAATGGCACCGTCGGCGGACGAATGGCAGGAACCCATATTCCTCGTGCGCGCAGCGCACTACTTAATTCCAGCGCCGCATTATTTTCGCCTGCGATCAGGGCTTGGATGGGCGTGTCGGATGGTAATAATTTCCATGATAAATTTTCTAACCCCGCACGCAATTGCGCGATTAATTTTTGCAATTGTTCGCGCCGCCATGCGTCTTGCTCGATTAAAGCTAAACTGGTGATGAGCGCGCTGGCTAATGCGGGCGGACTCGCTGTGGTGTAAATATAGGTGCGCGCATTTTGTACAAGTGTGTCAATCACTACTTGCTCTGCCGCAACAAATGCGCCGGATACGCCCGCCGCTTTGCCCAGCGTTGCCATGTAAATAATGCGCGAAGAGTTCCCCCACCCCTCCCCCGGAGGGAGAGGGGCTTGAAACAATATGCCGCGCCCTTGCTCACCCAACACGCCGAAGCCATGCGCGTCATCGACCAACAACCACGCATCATGCTGCTCGCATAATTCCAATAATTCGGGCAACCGCGCTAGGTCGCCATCCATGCTAAACACCGCGTCGGTGATAATTAATTTACGCCCCGACCCTGCCGCATCTCTTGGCACTTGTTGCAACAACCGCGTCAAGTGCGCGACATCATTATGTCGGTAGCGTTTGACGTGAGAGCGCGACAACAACATCGCATCATTCAACGAAGCGTGATTTAATTTGTCGGCAAAAATTGTGTCGCCACGCCCAACCAAAGCCTGCACCACACCCAAGTTTGCGAGGTAGCCCGTAGAAAATAAAAGTGCTGCTGGCTTACCCACAAATGCCGCCAACGCCACTTCTAAGTCATGGTGCGCCGCCGTGTGACCGCTGACCAAATGCGCTGCACCCGCGCCCACGCCCCACTGCTGTGCGCCTTGTTGCAATGCGGTGATCAGTTGTGGATGATTCGCGAGGCCGAGATAATCGTTGCTGCAAAATGATAGATAAGATTTTCCATCGACAATGAGGTGCGGGGAAGTGGGGCTGAAAATCGTGCGGCGCGTGCGTAACAAGCCGTTTTTTGCGCGGTCAGTAAGGTTATTTTGTAATTGTACGAAAGGCATTTTTGCCACCAAGGCCTCAGAGAAAGGCCACTACAGTTTTCAATTTCGCTGTGGCCTCTCTGCTCTCTGTGGCTAAATGTTTTTTGAATTACTTTTTTGCCAGCGAATACATGCCCAACTTATCTAGCAATGTACGATCCCGTTCGACTTCGGGGTTGCCCGTGGTCAACAATTTTTCGCCATAAAAAATAGAATTCGCGCCTGCTAGAAAACACAGTGTTTGCACCGCTTCGCTCATTTCTTGTCGCCCAGCGGATAGCCGCACACGGGCTTGGGGCATGGCAATTCGGGCAGCGGCGATGGTGCGTACAAAGTCGAGCGGGTCTAGCGCGGCAGCGGTTTCAGCCAGCGGCGTGCCTTCTACTTTGACTAGATTGTTGATCGGCACGCTTTCTGGATAAGGCTCAAGATTCGCCAATTGCGCGATTAGCCCAGCACGTTGCGTGACACTTTCGCCCAAGCCGACAATGCCACCGCTACACACGTGCATACCCGCGCCGCGTACTCGGTCCAAGGTATCCAGGCGATCTTGATAATCGCGCGTGGTGATAATCTCGCCATAAAATTCAGGCGCAGTGTCCAGATTATGGTTGTAATAATCCAAGCCCGCTTCGCGCAATTGTTCGGCCTGACCTTCTTTTAACATGCCCAGCGTGGCGCAGGTTTCCAGCCCCAACGCTTTCACTTCGCGCACCATGTCCAACACCGGCTCTAGCTCGCGCTGCTTGGGGCCGCGCCAGGCCGCACCCATGCAAAAACGGCTGGCTCCCGCATCCTTGGCGGCGCGGGCGGCTTCGAGCACATCGTTTAATTTCATCAACTCCTGATTTTCTACACCTGTGTTGTAGCGTGCCGCCTGCGGGCAATATCCGCAATCTTCCGAGCAGCCGCCCGTTTTAATCGACAACAAAGTCGAAAGTTGCACCGCGTTGGCATCAAAATTTTCGCGATGCACTTGCTGTGCGCGATACAGCAAATCAGCAAACGGTAAATTTAATAAGGCCTCCACCTCAGCCACGCTCCAACGCTGCTGGGCAGGGGTGGGGGCAATGTGCGATGCGGATATAGCATCGACAGTCGGGGTGAAAGGCATAATTGACGCAGCTTGAGTAGTCATAGGTAAGAATAAAAACAGGTGGGATGAATGGTTTACAATGCGCCGCATCATCCCCGAAAGGATACAACCTTGTCAATTTTAGCGCGCTACTTGCTAAACAGTAGCTTAAATATTGAGCAATTTTTGCCCGCGCAATTTTGCGTGCTGTGTGGTGCAAATTGCGGCACTGCGACATATCAAAATTGGTGTGCCGCGTGCGATGCGGCGTTACCCTATCTCACTACCAGCCGCTGTCACGCCTGCGCGCTGCCCACTCCAAGTGGTGAAATTTGCGGGCATTGCATCAAAACGCCACCGCATTTTCAACACACCGTGGCGGTCTTTG
>JANONT010000102.1:0-2968 GCA_031420955.1 Candidatus Nitrotoga sp.
GGCCGTGTTCTGCCACGCTGGGCAGGCCGTTAATTCTTTGCGATTTACCCGCCTCGATCAAGTGCATCGTGCCTTTGCGTCCGGTAATGAGCCATCGGCCATCTGGTAGGAAAGCCAATGCCCACGGATGATTCAACCCACCCAGCAAAGTGACAGCGCGAATTTTGTGGTGCTCGGTGTTAAAGATTTGGGCGGGAGAAACTATTTGCTGCGCGTGAATATGTAAAGACAGCAGGCCTAAAAATATTGCGCCCGCATTGAGGAGGCTAAGATGAATTAATTTATTTGCGTGCATAAAATTATTAGGCTGCGATAAATGTCAGGTTGGATTTCTGAATGCAATCAGCACCGCCCATATTCCCAGCAGCACATACCAAACCAGCGACCATTCTGGGATTCCTAGGCTGAGAAATGTCCAGCCTTTAGCGGCGCATTCACCAGAGCCGTGCAGCAATTCACTTAACACTTCGGCCATCGGAAAATTGTTCACCATAAATTCTAAGCCAGGGCCGCAGGCGGGCACTTCGTCTTTGGGCAAATTTTGAATCCAGATATGTCGCCCAGCCACGCTCACGCCGCTAATCGCCAATAGAGTGAGGATTGCGCCATAAATTTTTGCGCCTAAATTATTTTTAATTCGCACCGGATTGTGTGCCGCAGCGATGAAAAAAACGATCAACATGGCGATGAAAATAAATCGTTGAATCATACATAAAGGGCAGGGCTCTTGCCGCAATATATGTTGCAGATAAAGTGCTGCGCCGTATAGCGCAGCGATGACCAGCGTGCCTGCGAGGTAGAGCCAGCGGTTAGAGAGGGTGTGCCACAGCGTGCAACAGCGAGATAAAAAAGTCATTGAAGGTGTCCTAAATTTATTTTACAGGGTACCTCTAAAAATCCAACTTCCACCCGCAAGGGGTAGACCGTGGTTGTAAAGCCGATGAATCGGCAACAACCACGCACTGTCGCCATACTGTGTTGCGCACAAAAAATTACTTCTAACATATCAAACATATGTGTCGTCGCAATTTTTTGTTCGCGCCTTGTCTGGCTTAAGAATTTTAATTTTTAGAGACACCCTATCATTGGGAGGGATATTTCATCAGGCTAGTTTCGCAACTGGCCGATTTTATTTTGTAACAAGGCTACCGTGTAATTTATTTCTTCTTGCGTGGTATAGCGTCCTAAACTGAAACGCACACTACTACGCGCCAATACATCGCTCCTGCCTAGGGTGCGTAAAACGTAAGAAGGTTCCAAGCTGGCGGCGGTGCAGGCCGAGCCGCTGGAAACGGCAATGTCTGTCAGTGCGTCCATGAGCTGCTTGCCGTTTACGTCAGCAAAACTGATGTTCAAATTATGCGGCACGCGTTGTGTGAAATCGCCATTCAAAATAATGTTGGGTATTTTTGAAAGCCCTTGCCACAGGTTATCACGCAGCATCTTTATGCGCGTAATTTCGTCGTTCATTTCGGTGCGTGCTAAGTGAAATGCCTCACCCATGCCGACAACTTGGTGCGTGGCCAAGGTGCCAGAGCGAAAGCCGCGTTCCTGTCCGCCACCATGCATTTGTGCCTCTAGCCGGACACGCGGTTTACGCCGCACATACAGCGCACCGATGCCCTTAGGGCCGTAAGTTTTATGAGCAGAAAAAGACATTAAATCTACTGGCAATTGGCGTAAATTAATGTCCACTTTACCCGTGGCCTGCGCCGCATCCACATGTAATAAAATGCCACGCTCACGACAGATTTCGCCGATTGCAGCGATGTCTTGAATCACGCCGATTTCATTATTCACCAGCATGACAGAGGCTAAAATTGTATCGGGACGCAGTGCTGCCGCGAACGCATCGACATCTAACAAGCCGTTCGTTTGAGGCGTTAAATATGTGGCAGAAAAGCCTTGCCGCTCTAATTCACCCACCACATCTAACACCGCTTTGTGTTCGGTTTTCACCGTGACTATGTGGCGGCCTTTGCTTTGATACCCATCATGCAGAGAAAAGCGCGCCGCGCCTTTCAATGCAAGATTATTCGACTCGGTCGCGCCCGAAGTCCACACAATTTCTTTAGGGTCAGCATTCACCAAAGCGGCCACTTGCGAGCGTGCATTTTCAACCGCCTCTTCCGCAGTTTTTCCATACCCATGCGGGCTGGCCTGGTTACCAAATTTTTCGGTGAGATAGGGGATCATCACCGCTGCCACACGCGCATCCACAGGCGTAGTCGCGGCGTAGTCCAAGTAAATCGGAAATTGAGCAGACATGTTGAGTAGATTTAATGCAATGGTTGGATTTTACACGTAGTTGGTTTGGCGAAGAATGATTGCATTGTCTATTAGGGAGGAGTTTTTCTATTACAATTCGTTTATGTCTGAATTCTATGCACTCGTCCCCGCCGCAGGCCTTGGCTCGCGCATGGGCAGCGATCTCCCCAAGCAATATATGCCTTTGGCAGGCCAGCCGATGATTTATCACGCGCTGGCAACGCTGTGTGCGAACCCGGAAATAAAATTAGTTTTTGTAGTGCTTGCGCCGGATGATACGCATTGGTTACGTTTTGATTGGACATATTTTGGTGACAAATTACAGCCGCTATTTTGTGGCGGCGCAACGCGCGCTGAGAGTGTGTTGAATGGATTGTTAGTGGCCGAGGTTGAGCCGGATGATTGGGTACTGGTGCATGACGCAGCGCGCCCTTGTTTATCAGCCGAACAACTCGCGCGGTTAATGACAGAAGTGCGTGACGATAAAGTGGGTGGCCTGCTGGCCGTGCCTGTGGCCGATACTTTGAAGCGCACCACGGTGGACAATGGCTCAGAGCGTCGCGTCGCCCACACCGAAAATCGCACTGATTTATGGCAGGCACAGACCCCGCAAATGTTTCCAGCGGGGCTGTTAATGCAGGCTCTGCAAGCTACGCCGAATGTGACCGATGATGCCTCTGCCATTGAAGCGTTGGGCTAC
>JANONT010000103.1:0-9107 GCA_031420955.1 Candidatus Nitrotoga sp.
TTCGCACAACAGCACGCCCCCCAGGCTGAGGCACTTTATATTCTGGGGGATTTGTTTGAATACTGGGCTGGCGATGACGATCTCGACGACCCGCATCACCAACAAATTATCGGCGCGCTGCACACGCTCTCGACCCATGGCACGCGCATTTTTATCATGCACGGCAACCGTGATTTTTTAATGGCGCAGCAGCTTGCCACCGCTTGTGGCGCGACTTTGCTGGCCGACCCCACCTTGCTGAATTTGTATGGAACGCCGACTTTATTAACCCATGGCGACCTGCTATGTACCGATGATATTGCTTACCAAACTTATCGCCAGCAGGTGCAAAGTGTCGCCTGGCAGCAACAATTCTTGGCGCAACCCTTGGCGCAACGCAAAGCTTTTATTGAACAAGTTCGCGCACGCAGCGAGCGCGAGAAAAAAACCAAGCACAGTGAAATTATGGATGTGAATGCCAATGCGGTGGCGGACATGTTGCGACAATACAATTATCCGCGCCTGGTCCACGGCCATACCCATAGGCTGAATTTGCATGAGCATTTGGTTGATGGCAAGCCTTGCCAACGCTGGGTGTTAGGGGACTGGTATCAGGCGGGGAATGCGTTGCGGTGTGATGTAACTGGCTGTTATTGGATCAAACTTTAATTCTATTTCTGGGTTTAACCATGCCAATTTGTTCCCTCACCCTCTATCCCTTGCATGTTTCGTTTTGCTAGACAGGGTTTGATTTTTGTCGGTTAATGCTGCCTGATCCGGCACGGCAGCTCGATTGCCCCTGGGGACACCAAGCCCGTGGGAGCGCGCGGAGCGTCGTGCCGATTTTTCGATGATAACCCGAACGGTTGCTTGGGCAAATAAGCCCGCATTTTACAAGGATGGGTGCCATGAACGAAACGAAAATGTAGAAATTTACCGGGATCGACGTGTCCAAAGCCACGTTGGACGTGTGTATCGAGCCCGCCGGTCAAAAATTGCATATTATTTACGATGAAGCCGGCATCAAACAACGGGTCGCGCACCTGCAAGAAATCAGCCCGACCTTGCAGGTGCTGGAAGCCACCGGTGGGTTGGAAGTGCGTATCGCCACCGAATTGGCGGGTCGCGGCTTGCCGGCCACCCATCTCTAAGGAGACGCTGATTTAATCAACCCGTTCGGGCTGAGCCTGCCGAAGCCTTTGATTCACATTGGCAGCATTTCGACAAGCCCAATGCGAACGAATTTAATCAGTGCCTTCCTAAGAAATCAGATGATTATTAATCGCATACTGAATCGCTTCAGCATTATTTTTAAGCTTCATTTTGGTCAGCAGGCGGGCGCGATATTCACTGACGGTTTTGGTGCTAAGCGACATGATTTCCGCCATCTCGCTTAATTTTTTTCCCGATGCAAGCAGGCATAGCGTCTGATATTCGCGATTAGACAGCGTCTGGTGCAACAAGTCTTGATACCCTGCTGACAGACCATCGGCAAGCTGTTCGGCCAGTTCTTTGCTGATGTATTTTTTACCTGCCGCCACTTGGCGTATCGCGATCACCAATTGATCCGGCGCGCTGCGTTTATTTAAATACCCTGCCGCACCACTTTTAATAGAGCGCAGGGCGTATTGATCTTCGGCGTAGGTGCTTAAAATTAATATGGGCAAACGCGGCTGATAAATTTTAATTTGCTGTAGCACTTCAATACCATTTTTATCCGGCAAGTTAATATCCAGCAAGACCAGATCATACGTGCCTGCCTGCACCATTTTCAAGGCTTGCATGCCGTTTTCGGCTTCGCCTGTCACGCGCAAATCATGCGTGTCTTCCAAAATCTGCTTCATGCCTTTGCGGATTAAAACGTGATCATCCACGGCCAGTATATTAATCATGGTATTTCCTTGTATATTGCGGGGGGTAATATTTTGTTCACCTGCATATCCGCCCAGAGTGTTTGCTGTTTATAGGCATCCATTTCTGGAATATGGCGCGGAACATAAATCATGATGGTGACCCCTTGTCCGCGTGATGTTTTAATTCGCACCTCGCCACCGATATGGGCGACGCGTTCCTTGATTCCGCGCAGCCCAAATGAGCGGGGTTTGCGCATGTCATCTTCGCTAAATCCCTGCCCATTGTCTTCAATAACGAGATCGATCGAATGGCGAGTACTGTTGATCGTGACCTTAATTTGGCTGGCTTGCGCGTATTTCATGCTGTTCGATAAAGCCTCTTGCAAGATGCGAAATAAGGTAATGGAAATATCCGGGCTTATTTTTTCACCCACATCCATAAAATTAAACACGCAGGGAATGCCCGTGCGCTGCTCGAACTCTTTAACCTCTACCTCTACGGCCGCGATGACGCCAAATGCATCTAACACGCTGGGGCGCAACGTGCGTGAAATATTATTGGTGGTTACGATGCATTTATCCAATAAATTTTCGATGTCCTTACTTTTCTCTGTAATTTGCGCATTATCCGCTGGCAAGCGTTTTTTTAACCAGGCCACATCCAGCTTGATGGCCGTGAGCATATTGCCGAGCTGGTCATGCACTTCACGAGCAATATTGAGCCGCTCTTGTTCTCGCACTTCCAAAATATGTGCCGATAACTCGCGCACCTGCGCTTGCGAGTGCTGCATTGCAATCTCTGCCAGCTTGCTTTGCGTAATGTTGAACATGATACCTTCCCACCATATTTCGCCATGCTCCATTTTGCGCGGGCTGCAACGCAACTCGATCCATTTTATCGTGCCGTCTTGTAGCGAAATGATGCGCCCCTGCCAAGTCCAAAAGGCCAGCGTCCGGATCGAATAATGCATGGATTCATGATAGGAAACATGTTCTTCTGGATGCAGCAAGCCCAAAAATAAATGCGGGCTTTGTTGCAAGCTTTCCGGCGAAACCCCTAAAACATGCAAGCTGCCTTCGCTAACAAAAGGAAAGGAGAAGCTGCCATCCGTTTTGCGTAACATCCGGTAAACCATGCCCGGCACATTGGAGACAAACGAATGAAGCTGGGTTTGACTATCTCGTAAGGCAAGCTGCGCTAAGCGATGCTCACGGCGGACGTGCGCGGCTCGCAAATTGCGCTCCAGCGAGGGGATCAGTAAGGTCAGGCTGGCACTAAAAATGTAATCATCTGCGCCTAAACGCAAAGCATCGAGGATAATTTGTTCGGATAAATCGTAAGATAAAAATATGCAGGGTAAATCGATACCCGCCTGTTGCACAATTTTCAACGCGGATAGCCCATCAAAACCCAGCGGGTTATGGCTGCATAAAATCGCATCCCAAGCAAAGTCCGCCAATGCGATCCTTAAAGTTTCAGCTTGATCGACTCGCACGTGATCAATACTGAAGCCCCCGCTGTCGAGCTTGGTCAGGATGCGCGCAGCATCTTCCGCCGAAGATTCAATCATAAGAACGCGAAGTTGTTTGGGGTTGCTGCTTGTCATTTGGCGCGCTTCCGGCTTGTGGCACAGCATTAATATAGCCTAAAGTTTTTGGCTGGTTAACCGACAAAACAATAAGCATGGAAATTCAAGGCTAATTCTACGTCAGCGTCAAAAAAATGCTGCTACTGTAGCAGAAAATTTCGCGCATAAAAATTCAGCCCGCGCGCCATTTTCAGCTAAAATGCGGCGGTCTTCGCGTGACCTCTTATTTTATGCCTGTTACCCGCCCTGCCGTGACTCCCGAACAATTGCTACGCCCAGAAATACTCGACTTACACGCTTATCCCGTGCCGGATAGTACGGGCATGATTAAGCTGGACGCAATGGAAAATCCCTATGCGCTACCGCTATCCTTGCGCGATGAAATTGCCCGTTTAGTCGCCGATGCGCCGCTCAACCGTTACCCCGACGCGGCGGCGCACGCACTCAAAGCCAGCATACGCGAGGTCATTAATCCGCCTCCTGCTATGCAGATATTGCTGGGCAATGGTTCAGATGAAATTATTCAGTTACTGACAATGGCCACGGCCAAGCCCGGCAATACTCTAATGAGCGTCGAGCCATCATTTGTGATGTATAAAATGATCGCCGCTTTCACTGGGATGCAATATGTGGGCGTGCCGCTCAATGCAGATTTCACGCTCGATTTACCCGCCACGCTAACAGCCATTAAACAGCATCAACCCGCGCTGATATTTTTAGCGTACCCGAATAATCCGAGCGGAAATTTATTTGATGCAGCAGCAGTCGAACAGATTATTGCCGCCGCGCCCGGCCTGGTGGTGGTAGATGAAGCCTATTACGCTTTTACCCGTGCCAGCTTTATTCCGATGCTAGCGCGCTATCCCAATTTGCTCGTGATGCGAACTTTTTCCAAGCTCGGCATGGCAGGTTTGCGCCTCGGCTTTTTGGTCGGTAGCGCGGCGTGGCTGGCACAGTTGGAGAAGCTGCGCTTGCCGTATAATATTGGCGTATTAACCCAGCAAGTGGCACTCAAGCTTTTACAACACCATGCCGTGTTATTGCAACAAGCGGAGCAAATCAAGTTAGATCGGATGCAATTGCAACAGCGGCTGAGTGCCATGAAGAATGTGCAGCCTTTTACCAGCGAGGCGAATTTTATTTTATTCCGCGTGCCGCCAACATCTAGCACACCTAGGGCGACCCATGTTTTTGAGGGCTTAAAACGGCGCGGCGTATTGATAAGAAATTTAAGTACAGGACATCCCTTATTGGCGGATTGCTTGCGTGTGACGGTAGGAACGCCACAAGAAAATGAGCGTTTTAGTGTAGCATTACAGGAATGCCTAGAAAAAAGCCATTAGTAGGAAAATAAGCATCAGCCAACTGTTTTTTGTAACCTAAATTTTATAGTTGTTAATCAGGAAAAGATCATGCGTAGCGCGCAAATTACCC
This sequence comes from Candidatus Nitrotoga sp., assembly GCA_031420955.1. Taxonomy (GTDB): domain Bacteria; phylum Pseudomonadota; class Gammaproteobacteria; order Burkholderiales; family Gallionellaceae; genus Nitrotoga. The sequence goes on from JANONT010000103.1 coordinate 4,856, forward strand.
GGAACACGCTGGAAACAAAAATCAACGTCAAGCTGGAGCTGGACGGCACGGGCATTGCTTCCTTTAATACGGGCTTACCTTTTCTCGACCACATGCTCGATCAAATTGCACGGCACGGCATGGTCGACCTGGATATCGTGGCCAAAGGCGATTTACATATCGATGCGCATCACACTGTCGAGGACATCGGCATTACACTCGGCCAAGCTTTTAATCAGGCCGTCGCCGACAAAAAAGGGTTGCGCCGTTATGGTCACGCCTACGTGCCATTGGACGAAGCACTATCCCGCGTGGTGCTGGATATTTCCGGTCGCCCGGGGCTGGTATTTAACGTGAAATTTGTACGCTCTAGCATCGGCGAGTTCGATGTCGATTTGTTTCACGAATTTTTTCAGGGCTTTGTCAACCACGCGCTGGTGACTTTGCACATTGATAATTTGGCAGGAAATAACGCGCACCATCAAGCCGAAACCATCTTCAAAGCGTTTGGTCGTGCGTTGCGTATGGCGCTGGAGGTTGATCCTCGCATGGCGGGCATCATCCCTTCAACCAAGGGTTCCTTATAAAAATTCAAATTTCGTCACAATACTGCGTTACTCACAAAAAAATGTTTCCTCATATAACAAGTAACAAGCGCATACCGCGTCAACATTTTTTGTTCGCGCTTGGTCTTGCTTAAAGCTTTGAGTTTTTTTAAAGCCCCCAGATGATAGACATTGCAGTTATTGATTACGGCATGGGCAACTTACGTTCAGTGCAACAATCCTTGCGTAAAATTGCACCCGACTTATCCGTCGTGCTCACCCGCAATCCGCAAGAAGTGGCTCAAGCTGGGCGCGTGGTTTTTCCTGGACAGGGCGCAATGCCAGATTGTATGCGCGAGATGGACGAGCGTGGTTTGCGTAACGCGGTGTTGGATGCGGTACGTAACAAACCCTTTTTAGGCATATGTATCGGCTTGCAGATGTTGTTCGAGCACAGCGCAGAAGGTAACATCACTGGGCTGGGCGTGCTAGGCGGCGAGGTGGTGCGCTTTGCCAACCCCTTGCGCGATGCGGCAGGCAACAAATTAAAAGTGCCGCACATGGGCTGGAATCAAGTACGCAGGGTTGCGTCCGCAGAAACGCACCCACTGTGGAATAACATTCCTCAAGACGCACGTTTTTATTTCGTACACAGCTACTATGTGCAGCCAACCGATACAGGTTTAGTGCAGGCCTGCAGCGATTACCCCGTTCCATTTGTGTGTGCCGTTGCGCGTGATAATTTATTTGCTGTGCAATTTCACCCTGAAAAGAGTCAGGATGCCGGCTTGATGTTGCTGAAAAATTTTGCCCATTGGAACCCGTAATCAACCCCTTAATTTTCATCAACCGTCTATTTTCACCCATTATTTTTTCGTTTACCAACTACTCATCGTACTGCCATGCTAATTATTCCCGCGATTGATTTAAAAGATGGACACTGTGTTCGTTTGCGCCAAGGTGTGATGGAAGGTGCAACGGTATTTTCTGAGGACCCCGGCGCAATGGCGAAACATTGGCTAGATCAAGGCGCACGACGATTGCATCTGGTCGATTTAAATGGTGCGTTTGCGGGCAAGCCAAAAAATGAAACCGCTGTGCGTAGCATTGTCGACGTGGTCGGCTTAGATATTCCTATCCAGCTAGGCGGCGGCATTCGCGATTTAGAAACCATCGAGCGTTATCTTGATTTGGGTATCACCTACATCATCATCGGCACGGCGGCGGTTAAAACGCCCGGCTTTTTGCATGAGGCCTGTGACGCATTTCCCGGGCATATCATGGTCGGCCTAGATGCCAAGGATGGCAAAGTGGCAGTCGATGGCTGGTCAAAATTAACCGGACATGATGTGCTGGACTTGGCTAAACGGTTTGAAGGCTATGGCATTGAAGCGATTATTTATACCGATATCGGACGCGACGGTATGATGTCTGGGGTCAATATTCCGGCCACGGTCGCACTCGCCAAAGAACTCACCGTGCCAGTCATTGCCAGCGGCGGCATCACCAATCTGGATGATGTGCGCGCCTTATGCGCGGTGCAGGATGAAGGCATCAGCGGTGCAATTACGGGTCGCGCCATTTACGAAAACACCTTAGATTTGCGTGCCGCGCAAGATTTAGCTGATCAACTTTCTAAGCCATTGCCTTACATTAACAATGCTGGCTAAGCGCATTATCCCCTGCTTGGATGTTACCGCTGGGCGCGTGGTCAAAGGCGTAAACTTCATTGAGTTGCGCGATGCCGGTGATCCCGTAGAAATTGCGCGCCTCTACGATGCTCAGGGCGCAGACGAATTAACTTTTCTAGACATTACTGCCAGCTCGGATGATCGTGGTATTTTATTTCGCATGATCGAAAAAGTGGCCGAGCAGATTTTCATTCCGCTGACGGTAGGAGGGGGCGTGCGTCAGGTAGCAGATGTGCGGAATCTATTAAATGCAGGGGCGGATAAGGTCAGCATCAACACTTCTGCCATATTGAATCCGCAACTCGTGGCCGACGCGGCGGGACGTTATGGCTCACAGTGCATCGTAGTGGCGATTGATGCGAAACAGGTTGCCACTGGACGTTGGGAAGTGTTCACCCACGGCGGACGCCGTGCCACTGGCCTCGATGCGATAGCGTGGGCGCAGAAAATGCAGAACTTGGGCGCAGGTGAAATTTTGCTCACCAGCATGGATAGAGACGGCAGCAAAATGGGCTTTGATTTACAGCTAACCCGTGCGGTGGTTGATGCTGTAGAAATTCCAGTTATCGCTAGTGGTGGGGTGGGCAACTTGCAACATCTGGTTGATGGCATTAAACAAGGCGGGGCAGATGCGGTGTTGGCCGCCAGCATTTTCCATTTTGGCGAATACACGGTCGCACAAGCCAAGCAATGCATGGCGCAACAGGGTATTGAAGTAAGATTATGAGTGAAACTTGGTTAAAAAAAGTAAATTGGTCGGATGATGGGCTGGTGCCGGCCATCGCACAGGACGCGACTTCTGGTCGCGTGCTGATGGTGGCGTGGATGAACCGCGAGGCACTCAAGCAGACAGTAGAAACGGGCGAGGCGGTATATTGGTCACGCTCGCGTAAAAAACTATGGCGCAAGGGTGAGCAATCTGGCCACACCCAGCACGTGCTTGAAGTACGACTGGATTGCGACAACGACGTGCTGCTGCTGCGCGTTGAGCAGGTCGGTGGCATTGCCTGTCACACGGGACGCGAAAGTTGTTTTTTTAGCGTACTGAAAAAAGGCCGTTGGGTTGAAGTAGAAGCACCACTCAAAAACCCCGATGAAATATATTCCGCAGAGACACATAAAAAGTCATGAACTCGAAACTAACACAGGCCGATATTTTGCAGCGATTGACCGAAACCATTGCCGTGCGCCAAAGTCAAACCGCAGCCCATTCGTATGTCGCCAAATTATTTAGCAAGGGCGAAGATGCCATCCTGAAAAAAATTGGCGAAGAAGCAACCGAGGTCATACTGGCCGCCAAAAGTGGCGACACACAACATCTGATCTATGAAACCGCCGATTTGTGGTTTCATTGTATGGTGTTGCTAGCGCACCATAATTTGAGCGCGCACGACGTATTGCAAGAATTGGCGCGGCGCGAAGGCGTTTCCGGCTTGGACGAAAAGGCGGCGCGGGGGCAAAAATGAGCGACTGCATTTTTTGTAAAATCGTGCATGGCGAGATTCCTTGCCGCAAGATTTATGAAGATGAAACGTTGTTTGCATTTCATGATATCCACCCAGTCGCCCCCGTGCATTTTATGGTGATTCCCAAATTGCACATTGCATCATTGTCGGAAACAGACGATAGTCACACGGCATTACTGGGCAAGATTTTATTGCAAGCGCCCAAGTTGGCGAGGGAGCAAGGTTTGAATAACGGCTTCCGCACCGTTATCAATACCGGCAAAGGCGGCGGGCAGGAAGTATTTCACCTGCACCTACACATCATCGGTGGCGGGCATATTCCGCCTATGGTGCGGCGCGATTAAGCCCACACATTGTTGGGCATTTTAATGAGGAGAGACATCATGGGTTCATTCAGTATTTGGCATTGGTTGGTGGTATTGTTGGTGATCATTTTGATTTTTGGCACCAAAAAATTACGTAACATGGGCAGTGATCTGGGCGGCGCGGTGAAAGGTTTCAAAGAAGGCATGAAGAGCGAGGAAGACACGAAAGACGATGCCGCTCAGCCGACCAAGCAAGTTGGCGGACA
>JANONT010000104.1:0-7218 GCA_031420955.1 Candidatus Nitrotoga sp.
GGCCCGACTCCGCCGCCCTTGGTCGCGTAGCTCACCATCAAATCATCCAGCCGCGCATGGGGAATAAAATTAAATTGCTTGAGTAACTCTGCCCCAGCAACAAGGTGTTGGTTGACCCCTTGCAGCAAAATCGTCCATTTACTTTTACCCAATCTACCCAACTGGGCAGGCGTAAATGATCCTTGTTGCAATTGCCATCTACCTGACCGTTGCGTGATTAAACGTGCTTGCACAAGCTCGGCGCAAGCCAATTTCAGTAACTGTTGCGGCTCTAACAAGCCTTGAAAATTGGGGAGTGCCTGCCGGATAAGCAAAGGTTTTTTTTGCCAGTAATCGCGCAAAAAATCGGTGGTGGATAAACCGCCCAAAATGGATGAGGTAATAGGAAAATTATTTTTCATGGATAGAATTATAACCGCGCTCCGCGATGACAAAATTATTATCCCCATAAAAATTCGGTTAGAATAAACGCGGTTAAAATTAAAGTTTGAATTTTCCCTGCATTTTTTCAATAGGTGTTCCAATGATATTAAAAGCAGGAATGGATGCACCACAGTTCAGCTTGCCTGATGCAGACATGGAAATATTTAATTCTGCCGCATGCTTAGGTAAAAAAAATATTGTGCTGTATTTTTACCCCAAAGATGACACGCCTGGCTGCACGATGGAAGCCAATGAATTCACCAAATTGGATGATGAGTTTGCACAACTCGACACTCTCGTGGTCGGGGTCAGCCGCGACGAATGCTTGAGCCATGCGACATTTCGTGACAAATACGGCCTCTCGGTTTTGCTCTTATCCGATGCCGACTCCACCGTCTGCAAAAAATATAAGGTGCTCTACCACAAAGAAGTTGATGGACAAGTACAAACGAAATTCTCGGTTAAACGCTCCACTTTCGTAATCGACAAAACAGGCAAAGTGCGCCATGCCCTCTACGGCGTTCACGCACACGGCCATGCACAAGAAGTATTTAATTTAATAAAGGAAATGAAATGAAGATTGTAAAAGACACCGTTGTATCCCTACGTTATGAATTATCTGACTCAAACGGCGCGCTGCTCGAAAAAACTGAAGACCCCGTCAGCTACCTGCACGGTGGCTACGATGGTATTTTCCCCACGGTAGAAGAAGCATTACACGGCAAAACTGTCGGCACCAAGCTGGAAATAGTCATTACGCCTGATGATGGTTTTGGCGAATACGAACACGACCTCGTGCGCGTAGAGCCTCGCAATATGTTCCCAGAAAATGTGGTCATAGGCATGCAGTTTGAGGGCGGCGCAGAAAATGACGAGGACGGCGAATATTCACTCTACACCGTGGTAGATGTCACAGAAGACGAAGTCACCGTAGATGGCAACCACCCGCTGGCTGGCAAAACGCTCAGCTTCGTTGGCACGGTCTCTGCCGTGCGCGCCGCCACCGCCGAAGAAATTGCACATGGACATACGCATGGCGAGGGCGGGCATCACCACTAAATTTATAGCAGCTAATACCTGCCGTATCTGATAAAAGCCCAGCCATGCAGTAAAGTATGCTGGGCTTTATTCTTTGCCGTATTATTCATTTAATCCAAATCAAACTTCATCACGCCTCCCACGCACCCTACCTTAATCGTATCCTTGGCAGCGAAGCGTCCTTCCAATATTAATTTTGCCAGTGGGTTTTCCAGTTGCGATTGAATCGCGCGTTTTAATGGTCTTGCGCCGTATACGGGATCAAAACCTGCATTGGAAATCTCGGCCAGCGCGGCATCGCTGATTTCTAATTTCATTTCCATTGCGGCCAAACGTTTTTCTAAATACTGCAATTGAATGCGCGCAATGGCTTTGATATTTTTCTCGTCAAGCGCGTGAAACACCACCACTTCATCAATGCGATTGATAAACTCTGGGCGGAAATAACTTTTCACTTCGCCCAATACCGATAATTTAATAACCTGATAATCGTCTCCCGACATCTGCTGAATCATCTGCGAGCCGAGGTTAGAGGTCATCACCACGACCGTGTTTTTGAAATCTACGGTGCGCCCCTGTCCATCAGTCATGCGGCCATCGTCCAATACTTGCAGCAACACATTAAACACATCGGGATGCGCTTTTTCAACCTCATCCAGCAGGATCACGCTGTAAGGTTTTCTGCGTACCGCCTCGGTTAAACCGCCACCTTCTTCATAGCCGACATAGCCGGGCGGCGCGCCGATCAAGCGCGAAACGGAATGCTTTTCCATGTACTCGCTCATGTCGATGCGGATGAGATGATCTTCCGAATCGAACATAAATCCAGCCAAGGCTTTGCACAATTCGGTCTTGCCCACACCGGTGGGGCCGAGAAATAAAAACGAGCCATAGGGGCGATTCGGGTCAGACAAACCAGAACGTGAACGGCGTATCGCATCGCTTACCAGCCGCACCGCCTCGTCTTGGCCGACGACGCGCTCATGCAATTTAGTTTCCATGTGCAATAATTTTTCGCGCTCGCCCTGCATCATTTTGCTCACCGGAATGCCGGTTGCGCGGCTCACCACTTCTGCAATTTCTTCCGCGCCGACTTGCGTGCGTAGCAAACGATTCTTCGGTTTATTTTCCTCGGCGTACACCGCTTCTTTTAATTTAGCTTCGAGCTGCGGCAGCTTGCCATATTGCAGCTCGGCCACCTTCTCTAATTTTCCTTCGCGTTGCAGGCGCACCATCTCGGCACGCACTTTTTCCATTTCCTCTTTGAGTATTGCTGTGCCTTGCGCCGCGCCCTTCTCCGCCTTCCATACCTCTTCCAGATCGGCATATTCGCGCTGCAATTTTTTGATCTCGTCTTCGATCAACGCGAGCCGTTTTTGCGAGGCCTCGTCCTTTTCTTTTTTCACCGCTTCGCGCTCGATTTTCAGTTGAATTAAACGTCGATCTAATTTATCCATCACCTCCGGTTTGGAATCAATTTCCATACGCACACGCGCAGCCGCTTCGTCGATTAAATCAATCGCTTTGTCCGGCAAAAAACGGTCGGTAATGTAGCGGTGCGACAACTCAGCAGCGGCAATAATGGCCGGGTCGGTAATGTCCACGCCATGATGTAATTCATACCTTTCCTGCAGACCACGCAAAATAGCGATAGTTGATTCCACGCTTGGCTCGTCCACCAACACTTTTTGAAAGCGACGTTCCAACGCGGCATCTTTTTCAACATACTTACGATATTCATCCAGCGTCGTCGCGCCGATGCAATGCAGCTCGCCACGCGCCAGCGCGGGTTTGAGCATATTGCCCGCATCCATCGCACCCTCGGCCTTACCCGCGCCCACCATGGTGTGCAGCTCGTCAATAAATATAATTACGCGCCCTTCTTCCTGCGCGATTTCTTTCAACACCGATTTCAACCGCTCTTCAATCTCGCCGCGATATTTCGCGCCCGCCAACAATGCCGCCATATCCAGCGACAATACTTTTTTACCCTTGAGCGATTCCGGCACTTCGTCATTCACAATGCGTTGCGCTAAGCCCTCGACAATCGCAGTCTTACCCACGCCCGGCTCGCCGATTAATACCGGGTTGTTTTTAGTGCGCCGTTGCAACACTTGAATGGCGCGGCGGATTTCATCATCGCGCCCGATCACCGGATCAAGCTTGCCCATGCGCGCACGCTCGGTTAAATCCATTGTGTATTTTTTCAATGCCTCGCGCTGACCTTCGGATTCGGCATTGCCCACGGTCTCACCACCGCGCACCAGATTGATGGCTTGCTCTAGCGGCGCACGGCTAATGCCATGTTGTTTTAATAATCTGCCGCACTCACCTTTGTCATCGGTCAAGGCCAGCAAAAACATTTCCGATGCGATGAATTGATCGCCATGTTTTTGTGCGTACTTGTCTGTCACATTAAATAAATTGACCAAATCGCGCCCCACCTGCACCTCGCCCTCATGCCCTTCCACCTTGGGTAAGCGCGCGATGCTTTGCACCAATACTTCTTTCAAAGGCGACACCTTGCCCCCCGCGCGCGCCAGCAATGCCGCCGCGCCACTATCCACATCATTCAGCAAAGCCAGCAACAAATGCTGCGGCTCTATCAGTTGATTATCGCTGCCCACGGCTAGGCTCTGAGCATCACCCAAAGCCTGTTGCAGCTTGGTGGTAAATTTATCAATACGCATGGTATCTCCTTAAAAAATTTAATTCTCTACCTAGCATATTGTGCAAATGCTGAATAATTCAAGTGCCTATTGACCACTCTTGCGGCGCAGGTTATTTTGCGGCTGTTGAATAAAAAATACGGCTCATGTCGATAGAAACTTGGGAAATGTGGAGCTACATCGTGACCGTGATCGGCTTGCCGTTGGCGATCATTGTATTTCTATACGAGCAGCGTAAGGAACGTAACAACGAAGAAGATGCGGTGTATCAGCTCATCTCAGATAACTATCAAGATTTTTTGAAAGTGACGTTGGCTAACCCAGACTTGCGATTATTTTCCACTGAAAAAACGCCGCAACTTTCCGAGGAACAACGTGAGCGTATGCTCATTATTTTTAGCATGTTAATCTCGCTATTTGAGCGCGCCTATCTGTTACTCTACGAAAAAAATATGACCGCACAACAGCAGCGGCGTTGGCGATCATGGGAAGATTACATGCACGAATGGTGTCAGCGCGAAGATTTTCGTGCCGCGCTCACGACATTACTACACGGTGAAGACCCAGATTTTGTAGAATACCTGCGCGACTTAGCCGCCCAGCACCCGTAGCAACTCGGCATCCGTAACAAAAATATTTTTATTACCCTTTTTACTTTAACTTAGGAAGCAATTTCAATGACCACCATACTTGATGCAATTGGCGACACCCCTCTTATCCAAATCGACGGCATTTGGGTCAAACTAGAATTTCTTAATCCCTCTGGCTCGATCAAAGCGCGCATCGCAAAATACATGATCGAACGCGCCGAGCGCGACGGCTTGCTCAAGCCCGGCGACACCATCGTCGAGGCCAGTAGCGGCAATACCGGCAACGCCATGAGCATGGTGGCCGCCGTTAAAGGCTACAAAATGCTGGTATTAATGCCGGATGGGCTGAGCCGAGAACGCACCGCCATCTCGCGCGCTTATGGTGCAGAGGTGCATATCATGGGCGACTTTCATGTCACCGATGCGCTGGCCGAAGCGCGCCGCATGGGCAGCTTGCCGGGCTATTTTGCGCCGCAACAGTTCGATAACGAATGGAACGTGGATGAAAACCGCGAATGGCTGGGGCCAGAAATTTTATCGCAACTGCCCAAAGGCGTTTTGCCGGAAGCCGTGGTGTGCGGCATCGGCACGGGCGGCACCATCATCGGCGTGGGTCAGGCTTTTAAGGCCGCCAACCCGTCGTGCAAAGTGGTCGGGCTGGAGCCGAGCGAATCGTGTACCATTTTGTGCGGCGAAATTGCCAAGCACTTAATTGAAGGCATCGCCGATGGATTTATCCCCGGCATTATTCAGCGTCACCGCGATTTAATGGACGAAGTGGTACACGTTGAATCCGACGAAGCCATAGTGGAAATGCGCCGCTTAGCCCGTGAACACGGCATATTTATCGGGCCATCCTCTGGCGCACACCTGATCGCCGCGCGCAGATTGCGCAATAAATACAAACTGGATAATGTCGTCACTTTTTTCTGCGACAAAGGTGAGAAATACATTACGGACTATTGGTTGTAACGATGCCGCAGTCACCACCCCTCGCCCCGCATATCTGCGCCAATGTGGCCGCTGCACTGAGTGAGGATATTCAACAGGGCGATCTCACCGCGCAACTTATCCCCGAAAATACGCGCAGTCTCGCCACGGTTATTACGCGGCAAAATGCAGTGCTATGCGGTGTGGCGTGGTTTGATACCTGCTTCAAAACGCTGGATGAGCATTGCGAAATTAAGTGGCTCGCGCATGATGGTGAGGCGATTGCTGCCAATCAAACACTATGCGAGATACGCGGCGATGCGCGGTCGATGCTCACTGCCGAGCGCACGGCGTTAAATTTTTTGCAGACGCTTTCGGCCACTGCCACGCTCACGCGACGTTATGTGGACGCGGTGCGCGGCACGCAAGCCAAAATTATGGACACGCGCAAAACTTTGCCGGGACTACGCATCGCGCAAAAATATGCGGTGACGATGGGCGGCGGATTTAACCAGCGCACGGGTTTGTATGATGGTGTATTGATTAAAGAAAATCACATCATGGCGGCGGGCGGCATATCTGCTGCATTGAATTTTGCATCTCAATTTACGCCTACTGGCCCAAGCATTCAGATCGAGGTAGAAAATAAAACGGAACTGCAAGAAGCTCTAGCAGCGGGTGCAAAATTAATTTTGTTGGATAATTTTAATCTAGCGGAATTACGCGAAGCGGTGCAGATTACGGCGGGGCGCGCTGAGTTAGAAGCCTCTGGCGGCGTGACGTTGAGCAGTGCGCGCGCGATTGCCGAGACGGGCGTGGATCGTATTTCGATTGGTGGATTGACTAAGGATATTCAGGCGATTGATTTGTCCTTAAGGTTTAATTGATTGGGCACTTTAATTGATTGGATGGTTTGATTGATTGGGAAAAAACATGGGGATCATTTCTAAATTTAAATTCTAATTTATCTTGCTCCCTCATCCCAACCCTTCTCCCGGAGGGCGAAGGGCTTTTCATGCCTCTCCTTTCGGGACAAAGGGTGAGGGAGCAGGATTATGCGCTTTGCAAACATCACAGAATGTGATCGTTCTCGCAATGCAAATTTAAACCGATTGCAACACCCGCAGCGGCGACATATTCGCCACGCGCCGTGTCGCCAACCATCCTGCAAACGTCACAATAATCGCGCCGCCAACAATTCCAACAATCAGCAGCAGCACCCCCGGCTGATAAGGAATAAGCAACACTTGATGCGCCACCACCCAGCCGAGCAAGGCCGCGCCTGCGGCTGAAAAAAATCCGCTTAACGCGCCCAGCGCGGCAAATTCAGTCAGGTGTAATTTGCGTAAATAACGGCTATCCGCGCCCAGCGTTCGCAAGATCGCGGTTTGGTGTATGCGCTCGTCTTGCATGGCCAGCAGCGCGGCGTACAGCACGGCGAGTCCGCTGAGCAAGGTGAACATAAAAATCACGCTAACGGTTTGTGCAATTTGATCCATGATATTTCTAACTTGCTCAATGATCGAGTCGGTGTCTATCATCAATAAATTAGGGAAACTGGCAACCAG
>JANONT010000105.1:0-13363 GCA_031420955.1 Candidatus Nitrotoga sp.
CCACAGCCAGAAACTAAAACACTAAATGCAACAATTGAAGCAATGACATTTTTCATGATTTCTCCTCGTTGTGCTCCCTTTAGATTAAGGGTAAGGAGCAAGCCCTAACGAAGCTGTAGAGAAAGTCTACTCATACCCGCATCGTGCCGTGAACCAAAACAAATATCAAGGTCAAAGTACGGGACGATATTTTGGAGATATAAATGGCGCGTTACAAACACATCGACACCAGCCCCAGATTTCTTGCGGTGGATCTGCAACGACAACTTTTACCGGACATCTTCGAACACGCGATGAATCATCTGATCGACAAGAAACTCGATCTTTCCAGCCCTAATCTGGAAAGTTTTGCACACTGTTTGACGATGCCCGCTTCAAAAACGACGACACGGGCGCCGCCACTTATCCGCCCGCCTCGCGCGCGTCAGCCGCCCTGCATTCCATCCTTCATACGCGCCCTCGAATCTCATCTTCCGTATCGCCTGCAGCACTTTTTGTCGGGGTCGTAGCGCCCTCCCGGGCAATGTAAGATAACCGGACAGATCAAAAGCTCGCAACAGGGCGCTACAGGCAAGCTTGCCAGTCGGGGGCTAAATGTCGTAGAATTCGCGCCCTTTTGGGTATTCAAGTGGTGGATGGGACTTATGGTTATTATTCGATTTGCACGCGGCGGTTCTAAAAATCGCCCGTTTTTTAATGTGGTGGTGGCGGATTCACGCAATCGCCGTGATGGCCGTTTCATTGAGCGCGTCGGTTTTTATAACCCGGTTGCGCCAGATGGCGTGGATGGCACGCGTATCCAGTTGGATCGCGTGGCGTTTTGGCAAGACAAGGGCGCGCAATTGAGCGATGCCGTGGCTAAGCTGGTAAAACGTGCTGGCGCAAAATCTGCAACGAGTGCTGCTGCCTAGTAGTCAACCGTCCGCTGAGGCACGCCCAGCCATGGTTATTCCAAAAATAGTTGCCCCGGAAATAGCAATTCCGGAAATGCTTATTATGGGGCGTATCATCGGCGCGCAAGGCATACTCGGCTGGGTGAAAATTAAAACTTACACCGAGTTTGCGGAAAATCTGACCGACTATAAAACATGGTGGTTGGGAGGCGATGACGGTAAGTGGCAAAAAGTTGGCGTAGAGAAGTTTGCCGTACAAAGTAAAGGTTTGATTGCAAAATTCCCCGGATGTGAAGATCGAACGGCTGCCGAAGCTTATCGCAGCTTATTGATAGCCATCCCGCGCAACTTGTTACCGCCGCAACCTGAAGATGAATTCTACTGGTCTGACTTAATCGGTCTTGCGGTAGAAAATTTAGCTGGCGAGCACTTGGGTGTGGTGGAAAATTTAATGGATACTGGCGCAAACCAAGTGTTATGTGTCCGCATGGCGAATAAAAAAGAATTGTTGATCCCATTTATTGCCAGCGCGATTAAGCAGGTGAGCTTGGCAGATAAAAAAATCTGTGTCGACTGGGCGGTAGATTGGGCAAGCAAGCATTGAGGGCGTCTCTCAAAATCCAACTTCCGTCGCCAGACTGTGTTGCCCGCAAAAAATGACTCCTCACATATCAAACATATGCGTCGCCATCATTTTTTGTTCGCGCCTTGTCTGGCTTAGTAAGTTGAATTTTTAGAGACACCCTTAAGATAGATTGACGGTTTTAAAGAATGCGTTTTGATGTCATCACCTTGTTCCCTGAAATGTTCGATGCCATCACGCAACACGGCATCACGCGGCGCGCAGCAGAGCATGGAAAGTTCGAATTAAAGACGTGGAATCCGCGTGAATTTACCCACGATAAACATCGCACGGTAGACGACAGGCCTTATGGCGGTGGGCCCGGTATGTTGATGCTGGCCGAGCCGTTGGCACTGAGTATTGCGGCAGCCAGAAAAAGCCAGGCGGATGCTGGGATAGCTAAAAGTTGTGTGATTCATTTGTCGCCACAAGGCAGACTGCTTACGCATCAAGTCGTGCAAGAATTATTAGCGCGAGACACCGGATTTATATTTTTAGCCAGCCGTTACGAAGGCGTAGATGAGCGGTTAATTAAGCAGTATGTAGATGAAGAGCTTTCCATCGGCGATTATGTTTTATCCGGTGGCGAGTTGGCGGCGATGGTGGTGATAGACAGCATGGTGCGGCAGTTGCCCGATGTTTTGGGCGATGCCGAATCGGCACAGCAAGATTCATTCGTAAACGGCTTGCTGGATTGTCCCCACTACACGCGCCCAGAAGTATTTCAAGGCGAGGGAGTCCCCGATGTTTTATTATCAGGACACCACGCCGAGATAGAGAAGTGGCGGTTGAAGCAGGCGCTCGGTCGCACCTGGCAACGCCGCCCAGATTTGCTGACAGCACGTCAGTTAACACAACAGGAAGCTCGACTACTGGCACAGTACCAGCAGGAACAAGCCGCCGCACAACAAGAGGAAACAAAATGAATCTGCTCGCCATATTGGAACAAGAAGAAATCGCCCGCTTGGGTAAAATCATCCCCGATTTTGCCCCTGGCGATACCGTGGTGGTCAACGTTAACGTCGTCGAAGGCGAACGCAAGCGCGTGCAAGCTTTTGAAGGCGTGGTCATCGCCAAGCGCAAAGGCAAAAGCCTGAACGCATCGTTCATTGTGCGTAAAATGTCGGCTGGCGAAGGCGTGGAACGTACTTTCCAAACCTACTCGCCCTCCATCGCCAGCATCGAAGTCAAGCGTCGCGGCGATGTGCGTCGCGCCAAACTTTATTACTTGCGTGATCGTTCTGGTAAATCGGCGCGGATTAAAGAAAAGTTACCGAATCGCAAAGCGGCATAAGTTTTATTTGTGTAAGTAATAGAAAAGGCGCGGTCATCCGCGCCTTTTTTTGTTGAGAACATATTTTCAATCCCCTTGCCCCATTCAGGCTTACCCCCTCCATAGCCCTCCCCCTAAAATGGGGAGGGGACTCGTATCTCTCCCCTCAGCGGGAAGGTTGGGATGGGGGGTAATCATCCACTCTTGAATTAGGAATGGAATTACCCATGCACCATCGCTACGCACTGCTACACAAAGAGGCTATTCGGCTTGCTGTCTGGCGTGGGACAGGGTAATATTTCCGCCCTTTTGGCTTTGATTTTTAGTTTAGTGATTTTGATGAGGAACAGTACCTTATGAACGCCCGCCTAATACCTCTCGCGCAGGAATTATCTGCCTCGCACACCGCCCCCGTACAGCAGGGTTTGTATGACCCACGCAATGAGCATGATGCTTGTGGAGTTGGTTTTGTTGCGCACATTAAGGGACGCAAAAGTCACGACATGGTGCGTCAAGGTTTGCAAATTTTAACTAACTTGACGCATCGCGGCGCGGTTGGGGCAGACCCATTAGCGGGCGATGGTGCGGGTATTTTGATTCAAATCCCCGATCAATTTTTACGTGACGCGTGTGCGAAGCAGGGCGTAACTCTGCCAGCCGCAGGTTCATATGGCGTGGGCATGATATTTTTGCCGCGTGCTGCGGCAGCGCGGGCAGCGTGTGAAGCCACCATTGCGGCAAAAATTGTGGCAGAAGGCCAGACTGTTTTGGGTTGGCGCGATGTACCAGTCAACAGCAGTATTTTAGGTGAGAGCGTTAAAGCATTGGAGCCGCTGGTGCGCCAAGTGCTGATCGGGCGCGGCGCAAATTGCGCGGATGAAGACAGCTTTGAGCGCAAATTATTTGTCATCCGCAAAACAGCGGAACATGCGGTGCGTAAGTTGGCAGAGGCAAAAAACGCGATTGGCGCGCAGGGATTTTATATCCCCTCGATGTCGGCGCGCACGGTGGTTTACAAAGGTATGTTACTAGCCGATCAGGTGGGTACGTATTACCTCGATCTACAAAATGAAAAGATGGTCAGCGCGTTGGCACTGGTGCATCAGCGATTTTCTACCAACACTTTTCCTTCTTGGGACTTGGCGCATCCCTTCCGCATGATCGCGCACAATGGCGAAATCAATACCGTGCGTGGCAATGTGAATTGGATGACTGCGCGGCACGCGGCCATGTCGTCCAAATTATTAGGCGAAGATTTAGAAAAATTATGGCCGCTGATTATGGAAGGTCAATCCGATTCCGCGTGCTTCGATAACGCACTAGAGTTGTTGGTGGCGGGCGGTTATTCCTTGCCCTACGCCATGATGTTGCTCATCCCAGAAGCGTGGGCGGGCAACCCTTTGATGGACGAAGAGCGGCGCGCATTTTATGAATATCATGCCTCGGTGATGGAGCCGTGGGACGGCCCTGCAGCGGTGGCCTTTACCGATGGTCGCATGATAGGTGCGACGTTGGATCGTAACGGCTTGCGTCCGGCGCGATATTTGGTGACCGATGATGATGTGGTGTTGATGGCCTCCGAGATGGGCGTGCTGAATATCCCACAACATAAGATTGTAAAAAAATGGCGTTTGCAACCCGGCAAAATGTTTTTAATTGATCTGCAAGCGGGTCGCATTGTGGATGATGCTGAGTTGAAAAAACAGCTCGCCACCGCCAAACCTTATCGTAAGTGGATAGAAGAATCACGTTATTACTTGGGTAATTTCCCAGAGACCAAAGCCACTAAAACAAAGCTCCAAGCCAGCCTACTCGATACTCAGCAAGCGTTTGCCTACTCGCAAGAAGATATTAAATTTATTCTCGCTCCCATGGCATCCGCAGGTGAAGAAGCCACTGGCTCAATGGGTAACGATGCCGCCCTGCCTGTTTTATCTGATCAAAATCGCGTGCTGTACAGCTACTTTAAGCAGCTTTTCGCACAAGTGACTAACCCGCCGATTGACCCTATCCGCGAAGAAATTGTGATGTCGCTGACTTCGTTCATCGGCCCTAAGCCAAATCTATTTGGCATTGACGAGACCCGTCCTTCGCCGCGTCTGGAGGTGCATCAGCCGATATTATCCAATGAAGATATAGCCAAGCTGCGCGACATCAGCACGCATACTGCGGGGCAATATAAATCGCTGGTGCTGGACATAACCTACCCTGTTACTAAGGGTGTGGCAGGCTGTGAAGTGGCCATTGCCGCACTGTGCAAGGCGGCCGATAAAGCGGTGGCGGAGGGTTACAATATTCTGATTTTGTCTGACCGCAATGTGTCGGGCAAGCGCGTCGCCATCCCGGCCTTGTTGGCGTGTGCGGGCGTGCATCATCACTTGGTGCGGGCGGGGTTGCGGACTAGCACTGGCCTGGTTGTAGATACTGGCTCGGCGCGTGAGTCACACCATTTTGCCCTGCTCGCCGGATACGGTGCAGAGGCGATTTGCCCGTGGCTGGTGTATGAAACTATCGCCGAGATAGGTGATTATTTGCCCGCAGGGTTGTCTAGCAAAGATGCCAACAAACGGTTTATCAAGGCCATCGACAAAGGCTTGCTGAAGATTATGTCCAAGATGGGCATCTCTACGTATCAGTCCTATTGTGGCGCGCAAATTTTTGAAGCTATTGGGCTGAACGCAGATTTTGTGGCGCAATATTTCACGGGTACTGCCACGCAAATTGAGGGAATAGGACTGCCGCAAGTGGCAGAAGAAGCCTTGCGTATGCATCAAGCTGCGTTTGGCAACGACCCCGTGTTGGCCGACGCGCTGGAAGCGGGCGGCATTTACGCTTATCGCGTGCGCGGCGAAGCGCACATGTGGACACCGGATGCCATCGCCAAGCTGCAACATGCCACGCGCACTAACAACCCCAGCACGTACAAAGAATACGCCAAGCTCATTAACGAACAAACCCAGCAAACAAAAACTTTGCGTGGTCTGTTTCAAATTAAATCGGCGGGTGCGCCCGTACCGTTAGAGCAGGTCGAGCCGGCTAAAGAAATTGTCAAACGCTTTGTCACGGGCGCGATGTCGCTGGGCAGTATTTCCACTGAGGCGCACACCACGTTGGCGATTGCGATGAACCGCATCGGCGGAAAATCCAATACGGGCGAGGGTGGTGAAGACCCAGCGCGTTATCGCAAATTAAAAGCGGGTGACAAGTTGTCGGAAATTATCGGCAAGGGACGCATTGAAAGCGATTTAATTTTCAAAGAAGGCGACTCGCTGCGTTCAAAAATTAAGCAAGTAGCGGCAGGTCGTTTTGGCGTGACCGCAGAATATTTGAGCAGCGCGGATCAGATTCAAATCAAAATGGCGCAAGGCGCAAAGCCCGGCGAGGGCGGCCAATTGCCCGGCCATAAAGTGTCGGAGTACATCGCGCAATTGCGTTTGTCGGTGCCGGGCGTGGGCTTGATTTCGCCGCCGCCGCATCACGATATTTATTCGATTGAAGATTTAGCGCAGCTTATTCATGATTTGAAAAATGCCAATCCTAAAGCGTCGATCTCGGTGAAATTAGTTTCCGAAGTGGGCGTGGGCACAGTCGCTGCGGGTGTGGCCAAGGCCAAGGCTGATCACATTACCGTGTCGGGGCATGACGGTGGCACGGGCGCATCGCCCCTGTCATCGGTGATGCACGCGGGCACACCGTGGGAGCTGGGCTTGGCCGAAGCGCAACAAACGCTGGTGTTGAATCGCTTGCGTGGACGCGTTGCATTGCAGGTTGATGGACAGCTTAAAACCGGACGCGATGTATTGATCGGCGCGTTGTTGGGTGCGGATGAATTTGGCTTTGCCACGGCACCGTTGGTGGTGGAAGGTTGCATCATGATGCGTAAGTGCCATCTCAATACGTGTCCTGTGGGGATTGCCACACAAGACCCCAAGTTGCGTAAAAAATTTACCGGGCAGCCCGAGCATGTGGTGAATTATTTCTTTTTTGTCGCAGAAGAAATTCGCGAACTCATGGCGCACATGGGCATACGCAAATTTGATGATTTAATTGGCCGCAGTGATTTGCTGGATGCGCGGCATGGCATTGAGCATTGGAAAGCGCAGGGGTTAAATTTCTCCAAGATATTCCATCAGCCCAATGTACCCGCCACTGTCGCCCGACGTCAGGCAGAGACGCAGGATCATGGATTGGAAGGCGCGCTGGATCATATTTTAATCAAGCAAGCTAAGGACGCGTTGATGCATAAAAAACCCGTGGTCATCAACACGCCAGTACACAACACCAATCGCGTGGTTGGCGCGATGTTGTCGCATGAATTGGTCAAGCTGCATGGTCATGCGGGCTTGCCGAACGACACCATCACCATCAATTTAACCGGCACGGCGGGGCAAAGTTTTGGCGCATTTTTAGCGCACGGCATTACCTTGAAATTATCGGGCGAAGGCAATGATTACGTCGGAAAAGGCTTGTGTGGCGGGCGTATCGCGGTTATGCCACCGGATGAATGCAAGATTGTGGCGGAAGAAAATATCATCGTCGGCAACACCGTGATGTACGGCGCAACCAGCGGCGAATGTTATTTCCGGGGCGTGGCGGGCGAGCGTTTCGCGGTGCGAAATTCTGGCGCGACAGCGGTGGTCGAGGGCGTGGGTGACCACGGTTGCGAATATATGACAGGCGGTATTGTTGCTGTGCTGGGACAAACAGGTCGTAATTTTGCCGCAGGCATGTCGGGCGGCGTGGCCTATGTATTGGATGAGCAGGGCGGCTTTGAGCAGCGTTGTAATATGGCGATGGTGCAATTAGAAGCTGTGCCGGAAGAGTCGGCCGCCAGCGAAACGGGCGAAGTGGAAACGCATGGCCGCGTGCATTTTAATCACTTGGGTCAGGCCGACGAGTTGGCCTTGCGCGACATGATAGCAAAACATTTGCGCTATACGGGCAGTTTACGCGCACGAGAAATTTTAGATAACTGGGCGCGTTATTTGCCAAAATTCATCAAGGTCATGCCGACGGAATATCGTCGTGCGTTACAAGAAATTGCGGCGCAGCAAGCCAAGCAAAAACAATTGGAGGCGGTGTAAATGGGCAAGATCACAGGATTTATGGAATTCCACCGCGTGAGCGAACACAGCTTGCCCGTTGCGGAACGTTTAAAAAATTATAAAGAATTCATTCCACGTTTAACCGATAAAGAATCGTCGGTACAAGGTGCGCGCTGTATGGATTGCGGCATTCCGTTTTGCACCACGGGTTGTCCGGTGAACAATATTATTCCGGATTGGAATGATTTGGTTTATCGCGGACATTGGAAAAAAGCCTTGGATGTGTTGCACTCCACTAATAATTTTCCAGAGTTTACTGGACGCATTTGCCCTGCCCCGTGTGAGGCTGCATGTACCTTAACCATTAGCGAAGATGCGGTCGGTATTAAATCTATCGAGCACGCCATCATCGACAAAGGTTGGGAAGAAGGTTGGGTCGTGCCACAAATTGCAGCGGTCAAAACGGGGCGCAAGATTGCCGTTATCGGCTCTGGCCCCGCTGGGCTGGCTTGCGCGCAACAGTTAGCGCGAGTCGGTCATACGGTAGTCGTATTTGAAAAAAATGATCGCATCGGCGGCTTGCTGCGTTACGGCATTCCCGATTTCAAAATGGAAAAGTCGCATATTGATAGACGCATGGCGCAAATGCGCGCCGAGGGCGTGGAGTTCCGCGTTAATCAATACATAGGCGTGGATGTGCCCGCGCAAAAAATCAAAGATGAATTTGATGCCATCGTGCTGACAGGCGGCGCAGAACAGCCGCGTGATTTGCCCGTGCCAGGACGTGATTTACAGGGCGTGCATTTCGCCATGGATTTTTTGCCGCAACAAAATAAAATTGTCGCGGGCGATAAAATCTCCAAGCAAATTAAAGCCACGGGCAAGCATGTGGTGGTCATCGGCGGCGGCGATACCGGCTCGGATTGCGTGGGCACATCTAATCGTCACGGTGCTGCATCGGTCACACAATTTGAAGTGATGCCGCGTGCGCCAGAGAAAGAAAACACGCCGCTAATCTGGCCGTACTGGCCGATGAAATTACGCACCTCCAGCTCGCACGAAGAAGGCTGTAGCCGCGATTGGGCGGTGGCAACCAAAGAATTAATCGGCGAAAACGGTAAGGTGACCAAGCTCAAAGCCGTGCGCGTAGAGTGGAAAGATGGCCGGATGCAAGAAGTCGCAGGCAGCGAATTTGAAATGAAAGCCGACCTCGTGCTACTCGCAATGGGCTTCGTCAGCCCCATCCAAAAAGTATTGGAGGCATTCGGTGTAGAAAAAGATGGGCGCGGCAATGCTCGTGCTAGCACCGATGGCGAGCATTGCTACAAGACCACCTCCGAGCGCGTGTTTGCAGCGGGTGACATGCGCCGTGGACAATCGTTAGTGGTGTGGGCGATACGCGAAGGTCGCCAAGCAGCGCGTGAAGTGGATGAGTATTTGATGGGCAGCTCTAGTTTGCCGCGTTAAGGGCATCTCTCAAAATCCAACTTCCGTCGCCATACTGTGTTGCTCACAAAAAATTACTTAGGAGTTAGGCTTGGCTGCGATAATCAGCTTTCATCCGGCAGAGGAAGGTGCTATTGAACTGCGCAACAATCTGTATTCCACCAGGCAACTTGAATACCCAGTACAAAATATATGCCGACATTTGGGCTTGTTGAATCATTCACAAAAAAACTCATTCGTGCCGTAGCAATTGATGTCGGGTACAAGGAGTTCAATCGCTGAGATGTGATCTTAAATGCCCTACCAAAAAATATAGCTTTATTCATATTCATTCTAACCCCAACCATTTTTTAATCTCGCTACTGTTAATCCGGCCGACCTCAACATGAATTTCAAAGTAAAGAACGACACTTTCCTACGCGCCTTGCTACGCCAGCCCACCGACTACACCCCCGTTTGGATGATGCGCCAGGCGGGACGCTATTTGCCCGAATATTGTGCGACGCGTAAACGTGCGGGCAGTTTTTTGGAATTATGCAAAAGCCCAGACATGGCGACAGAGGTCACGTTGCAGCCATTGGAACGCTTCCCTTTAGATGCCGCCATTTTATTTTCTGACATTCTTACCGTGCCGGATGCGATGGGACTCGGTTTGTATTTCGCGGAGGGCGAAGGGCCGAAATTCGAACGCCCCTTACGCGATGAAGCGGCAATCAAAGCATTGCGCGTACCCGACATCGACAAAGATTTACGTTATGTAACCGATGCCGTATCGCAAATTCGTCGCGCATTAAATGGCAGCGTACCGCTGATTGGATTTTCTGGCAGCCCGTGGACGTTGGCTTGCTATATGGTTGAGGGCGCGGGCAGCAGCGACTATGCGCGCGTGAAAACGCTGCTGTATAAAGAGCCAAAATTGATGCACCATATTTTGGAAGTGACCGCTCAGTCAGTCACCCAATATCTGAACGCGCAAATTGAAGCGGGCGCGCAAACCGTGATGATTTTCGATTCTTGGGGCGGCGCGCTATCGCATGCGGCCTACCATGAATTTTCCCTGCCCTATATGCAGCGCATCGTCCAGGGTTTGAAGCGTGAGCATGGTGGTGTAAAAATTCCGGTGATTGTGTTTACCAAAGGCGGCGGCTTATGGCTGGAGAGTATCGCCAATATTGGCTGTGACGCGGTCGGCTTAGATTGGACAATAGACATCGGCATGGCGCGGCAACGTGTAGGGCATAAGGTCGCGCTACAAGGTAATCTTGATCCCACCATTTTATTTGCCTCGCCGGAAGCGATACGCACCGAGACCGAACGCATTTTATCCAGCTATGGTTATGGCACGGGACACGTGTTTAATTTAGGGCACGGGATATCGCAATTTACCAACCCCGAGCATGCGGCGGCATTAGTGCAGGCGGTACATGAATTAAGTAAAAAATATCACTAAAACTGCTTGACATTCGGATGCTTGTGCACAGCCCAATGAAAGTAAAGCGGGGGGTAAAGTACGCCAAATAGCTAAGGGCTTACGTTTTTAACCTATTGTTTTTATGTAATTTAAATCATGCCCATTTAATAAGCACCGCGAAAATAACCTATATTAACTGGGGGGTTAGCCCTGTTGTCCTACAGTTTTCCACAAAGTTATCCACAGGAAATGTGCATAACAAAAAATATCCAATTGAGTCAGTCTACTTGGCTGAACTTTGCAGAAATTACTACAATATTTTTTAGCGAATTTGCCCGCGAAGTTACTCAAAAAGGCACATCCTAAATGTCTATCATCCGTGTCGCATTGGATGTGCCGTTGGCTACATTGTTTGACTATGCTGTGCCACCGCATTGCAATGTTTTAATCGGGCATCGCGTCCTTGTCCCTTTTGGCCGCAAGCAGTTGGTGGGAGTGGTCATGGAATGCGCCGCCGATTCTGAACTCGCTACCGATCGTATTAAGCCTCTCTCGCAAGTGCTGGATGAAGTCCCTCCGCTATCGGCGGATGTGCTCGCGCTGCTGAAATTTTGCAGCGAGTATTATCACGCTCCCCTCGGCACGACGGTGTTATCCGCATTGCCTGCGCGCTTGCGTTCGACTGAGCCTTTTGTGCGCTCTAAAAAAACTTATCAACAAGCATTGCGTTATGCTTTAACGACCAGTGGTCACATGCTTGATCTGGAAGATTTCCCTAAGCGTAAAGTGGTGCAGCGACGCATTCTCGCGGCGTTGCAAGTGGGTGCAATAAGCCTCGCGCAAATTCGCGCATTATCTAGCACGGCTGAGGCGGGGCTGAGGGCGTTGATGGAGGCGGGCTGGGTTGAGGTGTGTGGTGAGGCAACCGAAGCTGCGCCCCAGCAAGATCACGCGGCACAACTGGTCGGCAGCCACACTTTAACTGCCGCACAACAACAGGCGGTGGATGCCATTACACAAGCGACGGGCTATGCCAGCTTTCTGCTACATGGTGTGACGGGCAGCGGCAAGACTGAAATTTATGTGCATCTCATGCAACATTTTTTGCAGCGCGGCGGGCAGGTGCTGTTGCTGGTGCCGGAGATCAACCTCACGCCGCAGTTGGAAAACTACTTTCGCACGCGCTTACCAGATGTAGAGATCACTAGTCTGCACAGCGGCTTGAATGACACCGAGCGTTCGCATAATTGGCTGGGGGCGCAATCGGGTCGGGCGCGTATTGTTCTAGGCACGCGCCTTGCCGTGTTTGCACCGTTGCCGCAGCTGGCTTTGCTGATAGTGGACGAAGAGCATGACAGCTCATTTAAACAGCAAGATGGTTTGCGCTATTCGGCCCGCGATGTCGCGATTTTTCGCGCTAACCAACGTGGCGTACCCATTGTGCTCGGCTCAGCCACGCCCGCGTTAGAGAGTTATTACAACGCGCAAAATGGCCGCTATCAATTGCTGCGTTTGCCGCAACGTGCTGCCGCACAAGCGCGCTTGCCAGAAGTTCGCTGCATCAATATTAGCAATGTGTATATGCAGCACGGCATCAGCGATCCGTTGTTTGCCGCGCTGGGCGAGCAATTGCAGCGCGGCGAGCAGAGTTTAATTTTTATCAATCGACGCGGCTACGCCCCGGTGTTGATGTGTGCCGCGTGCAACTGGCTATCTGGCTGCAAACATTGCGCCGGAAAATTAGTGCTGCATTTGCAAGACCGGCGTTTGCGCTGTCATCACTGCGGCCACCAAGAGGCTGTGCCGCGCGCGTGTCCGTCCTGCGGCAATGTTGATTTGCAAGCAATAGGAAGTGGCACACAGCGCGTCACCAGCGCGCTACAAGAGCATTTTCCACACGCCCGTATATTGCGTGTGGATAAAGACAGCACGCGTAACAAAGGCGCGTGGGCGGCGGCGCGGCAGCAAATACAAAATGCTGAAGTGGATATTTTGGTTGGCACGCAAATGCTGGCCAAGGGGCATGACTTTCCCAATTTAACGTTGGTCGGCGTGTTAAATCCAGATGGTGCGCTATACAGCGGCGATTTTCGCGCCTCGGAAAAATTATTCGCGCAACTGGTGCAGGTCGCCGGGCGGGCGGGGCGTGCCGAAAAACCGGGTCAAGTTTTGGTGCAAACTGCGTTTCCCGATCATCCTTTATATCGTGCCTTGCATGACCATAACTACGATGCCTGGGCGCAAATACTGTTGGAGGAACGGGGAATGGCGGGTTTCCCGCCGTTTGTGTATCAAGTGATGTTGCGCGCCGAAGGTCAGCAGCAATCGACCCTAAACATATTTATGCAGCAGGCGCGAGAAGCCGCGCTGCCGCTGGCACAAGGCGTGGAGGTGTATGGCGTCGTGCCCGCTGCGTTATCGCGTCGCGCCAACCATATTCGCCTACAATTATTAGTACAGAGTGACTCCCGCCGTGTGCTGCAACAATTTTTACGCGACTGGCGATCGTTGCTGGAGATATTGCCTGCGAAAAAAATACGGTGGTCGTTGGATGTAGACCCGTTAGAATTTTAAAAAGAAAGTAATTTTATGACCCAAAATAGTGATGCTAAAAACATGATTGAATCATTTCGCCAAATCGTGGGCGAGCACGGCGTGTTGACGGGTATAGCG
>JANONT010000106.1:0-11125 GCA_031420955.1 Candidatus Nitrotoga sp.
AACAATGCCGTGCCCTCGCACGCCAAACGATAAGCCACATCGGCGGACATCGTGTCATCCGCGATAATTATTTTTTTGGGCGACGGCATGCCGCTTTCGGAACGCCAGCGCGCGGAACATGAAGCGTCTGCTGTTAGCCAATTTATCATTTGATAGTTCATCACAACCAAGCTATTTCACTCCACACACGTGCACCAACACGGCGCGAATTGTAACAGGCACAAGCCCCATCGCCTGTTACATCAGGTGTTAACTTGGCGGCATAAACAGCACTTAATAAGCCATACGTTGTTTGCTAGAATGGGCTTGGTTTTAATCCGCGATGTTTTTTAGAGTTTACGCCGATGTCGCTATATACATTACGTTAGAAAGGCTCTGCCGCAATGTCCGTTGTCCGTATGCCATTGTTTCAATTTTGCATGGACGCTAAGCCAGATTTAGCATTGGGCTTTGGTTTTTCAATGGACCGTTTCCAATTCGATGATTCGTTCCGAATCCCACTCTTCTCGGAACAAGACGTAACGCAGATGCGGCAGGCGCAGTGGGCGCTCATCTACGACGGAAATGATCTCGCGGGTTACAAGGCGTTAAGTAACATGGCTCTACTGGCTTTTCGTATTTTCTCGCCGACGTGCCCGCCATTTATTAAGTTTAGACTCTGCGAAGTAACGGAAGAAAGCACGCGATTGAATCAGCCTATGACGTACAACCACGCTGTTCCACAGGCTCGGAAGCCACACTCTCTTCATGAAATGGAGGCTATACGGCTTGGTTTTGAACACTTGCAGGCGATGGACGGCCTTTCTGCAAGGACGCACAACGCGATCTATTTCCTTTACCGCGCATTTCATTGTGACAAGTGGATCGATTCGTTCCTTCTAATGACAAGCGCTCTGGAATCATTGTTTTCAAAAGATGCCCATGGAGGTGCCACAGATGCAATCTCAACACGCGTTGCGTCGCTGCTGGGTTCAGTTGAGCGGTGTACGAAGAAGGATGTCGAAGAACTTTACGATCTTCGCTCCAGCATGACACACGGTCGAATTGTGGCCAGCGATGATCCGGGTGAGAACTTGAAAAAGCTGGAGCACCTCGAGCATATAACGAAAGCGTCATTTCGCAAGCTGCTGGAATCAGAGAGGTATCATTGTTTCTGCTCGAAGGCGGCTCGAGATGCGTTTATGGGAACATTGAATGTCGCCTGCTAACTTTAATTCGGCAGCATCTTACACACCACTTAAAGCAACCAACCTCACCTCACGCCGCGAGGTTGAGTGCGATGTTGCCGATACGCAGAACTATTTTTTTTGAAACATAGTTGATAGCCCAAACGGCAGATAAGCCGGGCACCATCCTATCGTTGCCGTAGTCAATAAAACTAAGCCCAGCGCGCCCCACCAGCTCGCAAAATAAAACCCTGCCCCTATCACCGCCACGCTCGCCAGTGCGCGGATTGTTCTGTCGATTGAACCCATATTTTTATTCATGATTGCTCTCCTAATGTGTTTGTAAATGAGGTATGTCACCTACGTTTACATAGTAAGCGCGTGTGTCGCAAAAGTATGTGATTAAGTCACGCTGCGAATTTTATTTTGCAATGCGTGCGGATGGGTGACGGTAATGGACCCTCGACTTTGAGTAATTATTTCTGCGCGTTCAAAGTCTTTCAAGATGCGGCTGACCACCTCGCGTGCGGTGCCGACTTCGTGGGCAATTTCTTGATGCGTGATGGTAATGTGTTTTTTATCCGCAGCCAGTTTGAGCAAGTATTCGGCAATGCGTAAATCCACGCGCCGAAAAGCGACTTCTTCAACGGTGGCGATTAAATCCGACAGGCGTTGCGACATCAGTTTAAACACATACACCTGCCAAACCCCGTATTCCCTCATCCACAGGCGCAGGGTAGTTGATGGGATGAGCACCACTTGCACTTCGCTCTCTACCACCGCCAGCGCGGGGAAGCGCGTCTCACTCAAAATACACGAGGCGGTCAGCACGCATGAGTCGCCCTCTTCTATGCGGTACAGCGTAATCTCGCGGCCACTTTCGCCGATTTTATAAACGCGCACCGTGCCAGTTAAAACGATGGCCAAGTGCGAGCAAATATCGCCTTCACGACAAATGGTTTGGCCTGCGGGGGAATGTTTGTACGACCGCATGTTTAAAAAATTCCGCGCGGATATTTTCGCTGTTGGATGCGAGCAAAAAAGGGAAATTATTTTCGAGGTCGGTTGGCGTTAAATGGCTCATTAATTTCCCCTGTATGTAGCGTGAAAACTTAAAACGCAATATCGATTTTTCAATGTGAGTTTAGTATTGTAGCCAACATCATTATGGAGCAGTCTCCCCTGCCTAGATGGTCGGTTGAAACGGGCACGCAAACCAAGGATAATCGCGGCCTTGTTTCATCCGGCCAACTCATTCTGCAGTCTATGTCCGACTATCTGCTTATCATCATCGGCACGGTGTTTGTGAATAACATCGTCATGGTGAACATTCTCGGTTTGTGTCCTTTCATGGGCGTTTCCAAAAAATTGGAGACGGCAATGAGTATGGGCATCGCCACTACGTTTGTGTTGACGCTGGCATCCGGCACCAGCTATTTGGTCAACCATTATTTGTTGGGGCCAGAGTTGGCGTACCTCACCACGCTGTCGTTTATCGTGGTGATTGCGGGCATCGTGCAATTGACCGAGATGGGGATTCAAAAAACCAGCCCCGTTTTGCATCAAGTGTTGGGTATTTATTTGCCGCTGATTACCACCAATTGTGCGGTGTTGGGCATTCCATTATTAAACGTGCAGGCGCAACATAATTTTATGGAATCGCTGTTTTTTGGTATGGGTGGCGCGCTCGGTTTTTCATTGGTGCTGGTGTTGTTTGCGGCTATGCGTGAGCGGTTAGAGGGAGCGGATGTGCCCGGAATTTTTAAAGGTTCGGCCATTTCTATGGTGACAGCTGGCTTGATGAGTTTGGCGTTTATGGGGTTTTCAGGTTTAGTGAAATGACATCGCAATTTATTTTTTCGCAGGAAAAAAAATCATGCTGACCGCACTATTTGTGATGTCCGGCATCGCCTTAGTTTTAGGCGCGGTACTCGGTTTTGCCGCGCTTAAATTTAAGGTGGGAGGCAATCCGCTCATCGAAAAAATCGATGCGATTTTACCGCAGACGCAATGTGGTCAATGCACATTCCCCGGATGCAAACCTTATGCCACGGCCATTGCCGAAGGGCGTGCAGATATTAACCAGTGCCCGCCCGGTGGCGAAGAAGGCATACGCAAATTGGCTGATTTACTGGGTGTGGATTTTAAGCCGTTCGGTGAAAATGCCGCACCCGCTGTGAAATCAGTCGCATTTATTGATGAGAGTACCTGCATCGGTTGCACCCTGTGCATACAAGCCTGCCCCGTGGATGCCATTACTGGCGCGGCCAAGCAGATGCACACCATTATTTCTGCGGAGTGTACTGGCTGCGTGTTGTGTGTCGCGCCGTGTCCGGTAGATTGCATCAGCATGATTACCATTGAAGAAAAAGTGAACACTTGGAAATGGAAATATCCGGTGTTCCCCATCGCGCCCATTAACCCTGCGGCACGACCATGAACGCGCCACTACCATTGCACAAATTTCACGGCGGCATTCATCCGCCCACGCATAAGGCGCAGTCCACGCAGCATCCCATTGGGCAGGCAAAAATCCCCGCGCAACTCATCATTCCGTTTTATCAACATGCGGGTAATCAGGCCAAGCCCATCGTAGCTGTTGGTGAGCGAGTACTGAAAGGCCAGATGATCGGTATGCCGCAAGGCCATATTTCTAGCGCGATACACGCCAGCACCTCCGGCACTATCAGCGCGCTGGACATGCAGACCATCGCTCACCCCTCTGGCTTGCAAGATTTATGCGCGACTTTGTTGCCCGATGGATTGGACGAATGGATCGCACACGCGCCGCTGGATTATCCAACCATGACTGCGGATGAAATTCGCCATGCCCTGCGGATGGCGGGAGTAGTCGGTTTGGGCGGCGCGACTTTTCCCAGTGATGTAAAGTTATCTCGATCCGATGCTAAGCATGTTATTCACACCTTGGTTTTAAACGGCGCGGAATGCGAGCCGTACATTACGTGCGACGATATGGTGATGCGTGAACGTGCCGCAGAAATTTTAAACGGCGCGGAAATTGTGCGCGGCTTGTTGCGCGCAGAAAAAATATTGATAGGCATCGAAGACAATAAACCGCAAGCGATAGCGGCCTTGCAGCAAGCGGCCATGCAGGGCGCGCATCAAAATATACATGTCGTAGCCGTGCCCACTATTTATCCCGGTGGCGGCGAAAAACAATTGCTGCGCGTGCTCACTGGCATAGAAGTCCCCGCCCATCAACGCCCCACCGATTTTGGTTTGCAATGTTTTAACGTGGCCACGGTGTATCAAATTTGGCGCGCCTTAGCGCTGGGCGAGCCGCTGATCTCGCGCATTGTCACCGTCACCGGCAATGTGCGGCAAGCACAAAATTACGAAGTGCTGCTGGGCACCCCCGTGCTGGAAATCGTGGCGCAAGCTGGTATTTTGCCCGACACGCACTCCTACATTATGGGTGGGCCGATGATGGGTTTCACTTTGCCGACGGATGCAGTGGGGGTGATTAAAGCCAGTAATTGCATCATTGCTGCTTCGGCAAAATTATTTCCACCGCCGCCGCCCGCCATGCCCTGCATACGTTGCACGCGCTGTGCCGATGTGTGTCCGGCAGAATTGCAGCCGCAAGATTTATTTTGGTTCGCGAAGTCTAAAAATTTTGAGCAAGCTAAAAAATATAATTTATTTGATTGCATAGAATGCGGCGCGTGCAACTATGTGTGCCCCAGCCAAATTCCGTTGGTGCAATATTATCGCTTCGCTAAAGGCGAGATACGCACGCAAAATAAAGAGCAAGCCAATGCGGATACGGCACGCCAAAGATTTGAATTTCGCTTCTCGCGCATCGAACGAGAGAAGCAAGAAAAGGCCGCGAAATTAGCGGCGCGTGAAAAACCTGCTCCTACAGAATTGCCCATCAGCGACAAAGTTAACGAGCTATAAATAATCAATGAACTCCTCCCCTTTCCTCACGCAACCCAGCAGCGTTTCCATCATCATGCTGAAAGTGCTGCTGGCATTGATTCCCGGCATCGCGCTATACGCTTGGTATTTCGGCCCGGCGATTTTAGTGTCACTGACCCTCGCCAGCGTTACCGCCTTATTCACCGAAGCGGTCATGCTCAAACTTCGCAACCGCCCACTGCAACCTTTTCTCACCGACAACAGCGCGCTACTCACCGCATGGTTGCTGGCACTTTCCATCCCGCCACTTGCACCCTGGTGGCTGGTGGTAGTCGGCACGATGTTCGCCATCGCCATCGCTAAACAACTGTACGGCGGCCTCGGCAGCAATTTATTTAACCCTGCGATGGTTGGCTACGCAGTGCTGATTATTTCTTTTCCGGCACACATGACCGCGTGGTTATCGCCGCTCGGCTTAGGGTCAACCCCGCTGAGTTTCGCAGAACAACTGCGCTACATTTTCACCAGCAGCCTACCCTCTAACTCAACGCTGGATGCCATCACTGCCGCCACGCCGCTGGATACGCTGAAGACGCAGTTGCATCTGGACCGCACCGTGCAGCACATTTTTGAGATGCCGATTTACGGCCACATCGCGGGGCACGGCAGCGAAATAGTCGCACTGGGATTTTTAATCGGCGGCATTTATTTATTAGCCAGTCGCATTATTAGCTGGCATTTACCCGCAGCTTTTTTAGGCACATTATTTTTAACGGCGGGCATTTTTTATTTGGTCGATCCGGCACATTACGCACCGCCGCTGTTTCATTGGTTTTCCGGCGCGTCCATGTTGGCGGCGTTTTTTATTTTGACCGACCCCGTCACCAGTCCGACCACGCCTAAAGGCAAAATTATTTTTGCGGCAGGCGCGGCCTTGCTCACTTATATTATTCGCGTGTTCGGCGGCTTTCCCGATGGCATCGCATTCGCTACACTGCTCATGAATATTTGCGTACCGCTGATTGACGCGGCGACGCAGCCTGCTGTTTTTGGAAAAAAAGGCACAGTCCCAATTAATAAGGAATCGAAATAATGTTGGAATCGCTGGCGCAGTACGCAAGCAAAACCGCCGCAAAATTATTTTTATTCGCGGTGGTTGGCACTGGAATTTTGGCCTATGTTTTTGAAGAAACGCGCACGCGCATCGCGCAAAGTATTCAAGCGGAAAAAATGAAACTGGTCACGCAAATTGTGCCGCGCGCCAAATTTGATAATGATCCGCTGCAAGACACATTGACCCTGCCGCCTAACCCGCAGCTCGGCACGGAGCAACCTTCTACAGCGTATCGCGCCCGATTAAAAGGCGCGCCTTCGATAGTGATATTAGAAGTGGTCGCGCCCGATGGTTACAGCGGAAAAATTCGCCTGATTGTGGCGATTGATGCTGATGCCACCATCAGCGGCGTGCGCGTGATTCAACACAAAGAAACCCCCGGTTTGGGCGACTACATCGACATCGCTAAAGGGAGTTGGATCAAAATTTTTGAGGGCGCGTCACACGCGCAATATGCCGAAGCCGATTGGCAAGTGAAAAAAGATGACGGACAATTTGATTATATGACAGGCGCGACCATTACCCCACGCGCCATTGTTAAAGCGGTGCATAAGGCACTGCATTATTATGAAGAGAATCAAGAGCGGTTGTTTGCAAAAGCGGCGGCCAAATCAAAATAGCCAGCACTTTAAAAATCGCTGCACGCATTGTTGTGTAATGAATAAGGAAAAACAATGAGTCTCTACAAGGAAATTTTCAGCAACGGCCTGTGGAAACAAAACGCGGGCGTGGTGCAATTGCTCGGTTTGTGCCCCCTACTGGCGGTGAGCAACTCTGTGGTCAACGCCGTGAGCCTAGGCTTGGCCACCGCGCTGGTCATGGCACTCAGCGGCGCAACAATTTCGCCGATACGAAAATTAGTACCAAATGAAATTCGCATTCCGGTGTTTGTGCTCATCATCGCGGTGCTGGTCACCGTGGTGCAATTTTTGATGAACGCCTATATGTACTCGCTGTTTTTAGTGTTGGGGATTTTCATCCCTTTGATTGTCACCAACTGTATTGTGCTGGCAAGGGTGGAGGCGTTTGCGTCTAAAAATTCAGTTATTCCGTCTGCGCTAGATGGGTTAGCAATGGGATTAGGGCTGACTATTGTGCTGGCTATTTTAGGCGGGTTGCGCGAACTGATCGGGCACGGCACTTTATTTTCGGGTATTCATCTGGTGTTGGGCGAGGCAGCGAAAAGTTGGGTGATTACTGTGATTCCCGATTATCACGGATTTTTGCTGGCGATCTTGCCACCGGGCGCATTCATTGTTTTGGGTTTGTTGATTGCCGGGACAAATTATTTGAACTTGCGTGCCGAGCAAAAAGCTAAGGAGCAAGCTAACAATAAATCGAGCTACGCGTTGGAGCCAAGCTGATATTTCCTGCCTACCAATCTACAGGATTCATTAAGTTGAGGGTTTGTCATGACGGGTCAATATTAAAATGCTGTCCGCTACGCGGAGTATTTGCCTCACTGAATTTCCGCCTGCACGAGAATGGCGGCTCTGTCGTATTAATTTACTACCGGATGCACCACCACCGCGCCGTCTGCCCTCGCCACGCCGCCCACCACCTGTCCGAAAGGCGTTTTTATTTGCACAGCTTGTCCTGAAGTTGCGTTGTTCAACGCCAGCCCAGTAGAAATAATTTTATAGCCCTGCCCCTCGACTTGCAGTTGCACCGTCTGCCCTTGCATCACGGCAAAAGGGGCGCGCAGCATGTCCTCTTTTAAAACCTGCCCCGCACTCAAACTATATTTCAGCACCTTGCCGATGGCTGCTGCAGGGTCAGTCAAAATGCCCGTTTGCGCCAGCTCGCCGCGACGGCTGCCGAGGTCTGTGCGGTTGAGCACTTGCCCTTGTCGCAGCGATTTTTGTGTGATTAACAAATCGGTTATGACAGTAATTTTTACTGGCACAAGCAACGACCAATTTTTATTGGCCGGACGCTTTTCACTGCGCGCATTTGTTGCGATCACATTCTGCACGGGCTGCACGCAGCGTACACCGACGGTGCTATTGCCTAACATATTTGCGCCCGGCGGCCAGAAAATTTCGGGCTGAGCACAGGCCGCAAGATTCAGCCGCGCATCAATCTCGCCCACTTTAATCGTTGCTTCACCGCCCAATGTTTGCACTTGAGCGCGCACAAAAGATGTAATCGCCGCATAAATTCCAGCGTGGCTTTCTGTGGTGCGGGCGTGCGTAAATGGGCTATGCAATCCACATAAAACCCCGCCTAAAACAATACATATGTTTAATTTTTTCATGCCGCTATTGTGCGCCTGCGGTGTGTTTATGCGCATGGTGATAACCGCGAAAAGAGGGGGAAATCCGTACTGGATATACGACTGCTTTGCCTGTTTATTCCAGCTATAGATTTTACAAAGTGAGGAATAGCATTCGATCTGTGAAAGTTGTCTGCGTCATTTGATGGCGAAAATTGAGGAGTAAATTATGACCAGTGAAAAATCATGACCAGTGAAATATCATGACCAGCGAAATAGATCGTGCCCTGCAATTTAACCGCACCGCGCTAAATATTTTGGCGGAGCGGCAAGGTTTGTTGGCAGCCAATATTGCCAATGCTGATACGCCTAGCTTCAAGGCGCGCGATATTGATTTTGCCAGTGCCCTAAAGAATGCATTGTCGAATGAAACAACAAAATTGACGGCAAATTCAACCGTGCCGCTCACGCATACTGCGCCCAAGCATTTGGGTGGACAAGCCGGCGAAAGCATCATGGGTGCGCCCGTTATGTACCGAAATGTTTTGCAGCCCAGCGCGGATGGCAACACCGTCGACATGGATCGGGAGCGCGCGCAATTTGCCGATAACGCCGTGCGCTATGAAGCGAGTTTAAAATTTATTGATAGCAAAATTAAAGGCATTTTGTCCGCTATTCAAGGTTGAGGAAAATTATCATGTCGCTATTTAATATTTTTGATATATCCGGCTCGGCCATGACCGCACAGTCGCAACGGCTGAATACCGTCGCCAGCAATTTGGCTAATGCCGACAGCACCACCAGTGCGGATGGAAAAACATATCGCGCCAAACAAGTGGTGTTTAGCACCGTGCCGATGGGCGGTGCGGGCGGCGCAGGGGTGCGCGTAGCGGCGGTGGTGGAAGATGCTTCGCCGCTTAAAAAACAATATGAGCCCGCGCATCCGATGGCGGATGAGCAAGGCTACGTCACGATGCCGAATGTGAATGTGGTGGAAGAAATGGTGAATATGATTTCTGCGTCGCGCTCGTATCAGAATAATGTGGACGTAATGAACACGTCTAAAAGTATGTTGCTGAAGACGCTGACGATAGGGCAGTAATCATTACGCTCTTGTTGAAGGGAACGCTGAGCAAATTTTATTTCCAGCCGGCTTCAACAAGAAGCGTTTTTGATTGACTGGATTCCCGCCCGCGCGGGGATGACGAATAGATTATCTGAATTAAAAACAGCGCAACCATTTACGAAATTAATTTCAACAAAGGAACATCATGCTCAATGCCACGACCAACCCCACACAAAACACAGGTTCTTCATCCGCTATTTTGGCCGCAATGAGCGGAACACCCGCCGCCAAAAAAACGGATAGCACCGCCGAATCGCAAGATCGATTTTTGAAATTGCTGGTCACGCAAATGAAGAATCAAGACCCGCTCAACCCGATGGATAACGCGCAAATTACCTCACAGATGGCGCAGCTCAGCACCGTCAGTGGCATCGACAAAATGAATACTACCTTACAAGCATTGAGCAATAGCATGATGGGCAACCAAACCGCAGCGATGGCCAGCATGATCGGTTATGGCGCGTGGATACCCGCTTCAGTGATGACGCTGGCGAATGGGCAGAGCATCGGCGGGGTGGAGTTGGCGCAGCCTGCGGACAGTGTGCGGATTAATATTTTTGATGAATCAGGCAACGCCGTGAGCACGCTGCAACTGGGCGCGCAAAACGCGGGCATGGTGTCGTTCGCGTGGGATGGGCAAACCAATACTGGCACGGACGCTGCGCCAGGAAATTATCGCTTCACCTCAGAAGCGGTGCTGGCAGGCAACCCAGTGGCGGTTACTCAATTATCATTTGGACAGGTATATGGCGTAACGCCGAGTGCCTCGGGAACGAAATTGGACATGGGCGCGCTGGGAGAATTTTCGATGGCAGAGGTCAGGCAAGTTGTGAAATAACTGAGGGGTAATTTTTAAATACTTTAACTCGCTCCCTCACCCTCTTTCCCCCTCCCTCCGGGAGAAGGGTTGGGATGAAGGAGCAATATTGCAAAATTGAGAGACGCGTAAATTAGAATTTGAATAACACTCATCCAATCACACAAGGAGAAAGTCATGGGATTTCAGCAAGGGTTAAGCGGCTTAAATGCGGCCTCAAAAAATTTAGATGTGATCGGCAATAACGTCGCCAATGCCAATACGGTCGGTTTTAAAAATTCGCAAGCGCAATTTGCCGATGTGTATGCCGCCTCGCTTAGTGGCTCAGGTGGCGGACAAGTGGGTATCGGCGTGAAAGTGGCGGCGGTGGCACAACAGTTTGTGCAAGGCAATATTACGGCGACCAATAACTCGCTGGACATCGCGATTAACGGCCAGGGTTTTTATCGCATGGATAGCAACGGAGCAATTTCATACAGCCGCAACGGACAATTTCAATTAGATAAAAATGGTTTTATTGTCAGCACCAACGGTCATCGTTTAACGGGCTATGGGGTGGATGTAAATGGCAATGTGGTGGCCGCTGCACCCGCCGCGCTGCAAATTCCGACCGCTGATCTTACGCCTCGCGCCTCGGCTGCGGTCGGTGTCGGGCTTAATTTGGATGCGCGATTGCCCGTGCCCAGCGTGGCAGTATTTAATCCGGCTGACCCGTTGTCGTTTAATAATTCCACCTCGCTAACCGTGTACGACAGCCTTGGCAACAGCCATATCGCCGCGCTGTATTTTCAAAAAGATGCCGCAG
>JANONT010000107.1:0-3930 GCA_031420955.1 Candidatus Nitrotoga sp.
TGATCTTCTGAAAAGATTTTCACCGGCAAAATGGCGTTG
Source organism: Candidatus Nitrotoga sp. (assembly GCA_031420955.1). Lineage (GTDB taxonomy): Bacteria > Pseudomonadota > Gammaproteobacteria > Burkholderiales > Gallionellaceae > Nitrotoga. Next base: position 40 of record JANONT010000107.1, read on the forward strand.
ATTTTTTCGCCCGCTTCCAGCGGCAATAAATTCACAATCGGTTTGCCGCGACCCGTGCGCGAACCCTGCGGCACATCGTAAACTTTGATCCAATACACGCGCCCACGGCTGGAGAAACATAAAATATTATCGTGCGTGTTGGCGATAAATAAATTATCAACGAAGTCATCTTCCTTGGTGCTGGCCGCTTGCTTGCCGCGCCCACCGCGCTTTTGCGCGCGGTACTCGTCCATCGCCTGCGCCTTCATGTAGCCGCTATGCGAGAGCGTCACCACCACATCTTCCGGTACGATTAAATCTTCCATGCTCATGTCCTGCGTGTGCGTAATAATTTCGCTGCGACGCTTATCGCCATATTGCGCTTTGATTGCGATCAACTCATCACTCACGATTTTAGTAATGCGCGCAGGCTTGGCGAGGATGTCGAGCAGGTCAACAATCTGCTCCATCACTTCGCGATATTCGGCGGAAATTTTGTCTTGCTCTAAGCCTGTCAAACGCTGTAAACGCAGCTCCAAAATAGCCTGCGCTTGCGCCTCTGACATTTTGTAAACACGCTGCTTGCCTTGCTGCAACATACCAAATTCCGGCGACAAATCTTCCGGGCGCGAAGCATCGCTGATGCGGCTTAACAGTTCTTCTACCAGCGACGATTTCCATGCGCGTGCCATGATCGCTTGCTTGGCAATGGCGGGCGTAGCAGCCGCTTTAATCAAGGCAATAATTTCATCGACGTTGGAAAGTGCGACCGCCAAGCCTTCTAAAATATGGCCGCGCTCGCGTGCTTTGCGTAGCTCAAAAACCGTACGGCGGGTGATAACTTCGCGCCGATGACGCAGGAATGCATCAATGAATTGTTTCAGGTTCAGCAACTGCGGCCGACCATCCAGCAAGGCCACCATGTTCATGCCGAAACTGTCTTGCAATTGCGTTTCTTTATAAAGCTGATTCAAAATCACGTCGGCATTTTCGCCGCGCTTAAGCTCGATGACCGCGCGCATACCCGATTTATCCGACTCGTCACGTATCTCTGAAATGCCTTCGATACGCTTGTCGCGCACCAACTCGCCAATCTTCATCAGCAGCGTGGCCTTGTTTACTTGGTAGGGCAGCTCGTCAATGACGATGCACTGGCGATTGCCTTTTTCCATGTCCTCAAAGTGCGTGCGCCCACGCATCACCACGCGGCCTTTGCCGGTGCGATAGCCTTCTTTCACGCCCGACGTGCCGTAAATAAACCCCGCTGTGGGAAAATCTGGCGCGGGGATCATCTCGATGAGCTGCTCAATATCCATCTCAGGATTTTTCAGAAATGCCAGGCAAGCATCAATCACTTCGCCCAAATTATGCGGCGGAATATTGGTCGCCATCCCCACCGCGATACCCGATGAACCGTTCACCAGCAAATTGGGAAAGCGTGCTGGCAACACCAGCGGCTCGTGTTCGGAGCCATCGTAGTTGGGCCCGAAATTGACCGTCTCTTTATCTAAATCTGCCAGCAATTCGTGCGCGATGCGCGCCATGCGGATTTCGGTATAACGCATCGCGGCGGCGTTGTCGCCGTCCACCGAGCCGAAGTTACCCTGCCCGTCGATTAGCGGATAGCGCAAGGAAAACGGCTGCGCCATCCGTACTATTGTGTCGTACACGGCGGTGTCGCCATGCGGATGGTATTTACCGATGACATCGCCGACGATACGCGCCGATTTTTTATACGCTTTATTCCAATCGTTAGAAAGCTCGTGCATGGAAAATAAAGCGCGGCGATGCACAGGTTTCAGGCCATCACGTACATCCGGCAAAGCGCGCCCAACAATGACGCTCATGGCGTAATCCAAATAGGATTTACGCATTTCCCCTTCTAAGCTAACTACCTGAACTTCTTTAGCAAATTGTTCCATAAACCAATGAGTCCCCGAATAAAAACGCTAAAAACAAGCTTGCAAGTTTAACATGCAGCCCCAAACCCGGACAAAACAAATTATCATGGCACTAAAGTGGGTGCAAAACACCGCTCCACGTTAACTTTGAAGAAATCAATTTTTATTTTTTATACGTGTAAACAAATCATGGCCAATGTCGATCCCGCCGAGCTAGATAAATTTAGCCAACTCGCTCACCGCTGGTGGGATACCAGCAGCGAATTTAAACCGCTGCACGAGATCAACCCCTTACGTTTAAATTACATCGACCGCATTGCTCCGCTGCGCGGAAAAACGGTGTTGGATGTGGGTTGCGGCGGGGGCATTTTGTCGGAGAGCATGGCCGCGTTGGACGCTGCGGTGACAGGTATTGATCTGGGCGACAAGGCGCTGCAAGTCGCTCAAATGCATTTGCTGGAAAGCAAGCTACAAGTTGATTACCGCAAAATCTCTGCCGAAGCACTGGCATCTGAGCGGCCAGACTATTACGACATCGTGACTTGCATGGAGATGTTAGAACACGTCCCCGATCCGGGTAGTGTGGTGCGCGCTTGTGCTACCTTGGTTAAGCCAGGTGGGCATGTGTTTTTTTCTACGCTGAATCGCAACCCAAAATCTTATTTATTCGCCATTATCGGTGCGGAATATGTGTTGAATATGCTGCCGCGCGGCACGCACGAGTATAAGAAATTCATCAAGCCTTCCGAACTCGCGCAACTATGCCGCAATGCCGCGTTAAATGTATTCGATGTCACGGGCATGAGCTACCACCCGCTGTATAAAACCTACGCGCTGGATAAAAATACCGACGTGAATTATTTGCTAAGCTGCCGCTGTGATTAAAGCTGTTTTACTCGACCTCGACGGCACGTTTGCCGACACCGCGCCCGACCTCGCCGCTGCACTCAACCATGTGCGCGTTTTGCATGAGCTGCCGCCCCTCGCGTTGGAAATTATTCGCCCCCACGCTTCGCATGGCTCGATCGGTTTGCTGCAAATTGGTTTCAATATCACGCCCGATGGGCCGCAGTTTTCTGCCCTGCGCGACACGCTGTTAAATTATTACACCGCGCATATTTGCGACCACACCACGCTCTTCTCTGGCGTAGCACAATTGATAAATAGGCTGGAGCAACGCAATTTACCCTGGGGAATTGTCACTAATAAACCGCACCGCTTTACCCTGCCACTCATGCGCGCACTGGGCATGGCCTCCCGCGCCGCCTGTCTGGTCAGCGGTGATACATGCGCCCGCGCTAAACCGTATCCCGATCCCCTGCTGCACGCTTGTGAATTATTAAACATTGCCCCGGCCGCAGCCCTCTATTTGGGCGACGATAAGCGCGACATGGAAGCCAGTCGCGCCGCGAATATGCAATTTTTAATCGCCCGTTACGGCTACCTGCCCGCGCACGAAGATATCAGCACTTGGCAGGCGCAGGGCAGTATCCATAATCCGCTTGAGTTGCTCGATTATCTTGGGTGAACAAACGATTCGGGTAGGATGCGCCGAAGTTTTTTGAAGCGCATCGTTCGAGTTATTTGACGACCTCCCTATCTTGCCACCCCAATGCCTAGGAGCCTGTCGGGCTTCAAGGATACATACCTTGCGCGAAGGTTCTATCACGAAAAACTCACGCGAACAATGCGCCTCCAAAGTCGGCACATCCTACTAAATTAGCACTGATTAAAACTTTGCCGACAGCCCCAACGTCCACGAATTATCCGGCGTGTCATCATTCGCGGCGATAGAAGTGGCAATATCCAGTTGCACTGTTTTAGTCAGCAGATAAGCGAAGCCCACATCGTAGGTGACGATAGACCCACCATATTTTTTGGCGGCGATTTCTTGTCCAGATATTTCAACGAAGGTGCGTAACTCATCGGTTATAGATTTCCCCACCACCACCGCGAATATGCCTGCCACATAGCGATCTGTACCATTTGTGAGCGAAGCAACACCGGGCAT
>JANONT010000108.1:0-3321 GCA_031420955.1 Candidatus Nitrotoga sp.
CGGCTGAATTTTGCTGACCACGCGCGGGTCTTTTTCCTGAACATTGAGCGCATCGGGTGACTGAACCAACAGACCGCCATTCACTCGCTTCATGGCATAGTGGTTATGCGCCGCGGAACCAGGCACGGTCAGGACACGCACATTTTGTTTTGTAGCGGTCACTTTCAGCGCGGCTTCGGTGATGCCAGGTGCAATAATGACTTCGACAAATTGTTGGCTAGTGATGGCTGTAGCAGTGGCTTCATCCAACTCACGATTGAGGGCAATGATGCCGCCGAAGGCCGAGGTTGGATCGGTGGCATAAGCCGCTTGATAAGCCTGCAAGGGTGTTTCGGCAATCGCCACGCCGCAGGGGTTGGCGTGTTTCACACTCACACACGCGCTTTGTGAGAACGTTTTTACACACTCCCACGCCGCTTCGGCATCGGCAATGTCGTTATACGAAAGTGCCTTGCCCTGCACCTGTAAATAATCCGCGATACCACCCGGCACGGCATTCAGGTCACGATAAAACGCCGCGCTCTGGTGCGGGTTTTCGCCGTAGCGCAGGTCTTGCACCTTGGCGAAATTCAAATTGATTTGCTCAGGGTAGGCACAGCGTGTGCCATCTGCTTGCACGGTGGTTAGATAATTGCTAATCGCGCTGTCGTACGCTGCCGTGTGCGAAAAGGCTTTCTTCGCCAGATTAAAACGGGTGACAGCAGACAGCGCGCCGTTATTGGTTTGCAACTCGGCCAGAATATCGACGTAATCATTCGCATCGGTAACAATCGCCACATGCGCATGATTTTTCGCGGCGGCGCGCACCATGGTCGGCCCGCCGATGTCGATATTTTCGATAGCATCTTCCAATGTGCAACCCGGCTGGGCGATGGTGGCGGCAAAGGGATACAGATTCACCACCACCAGATCAATATTAGGCAGATTGTGCTGCTGCATGGTGGAAACGTGCGCGGGCAGATCGCGTCGCCCTAAAATACCTGCGTGAATTTTTGGGTGCAGCGTTTTCACGCGGCCATCCAACATCTCCGGAAAGCCGGTGTAGTCGGATACCTCGGTCACTGGCACACCTGCATCGGCCAATAATTTCGCTGTGCCACCCGTGGATAAAATGATGATGCCTAATTGTTGTAGGCCTTGTGCAAATTCGAGTATGCCGGATTTGTCTGAGACACTGAGCAGTGCCCGTTTAATGATTGCCATTATGCGGATTACCTTAAGTTAATTTTTTTGCCGTTGAGTTGCGTAGGCTGCAATCTATTTGTGGCGCGCCGTTCGGGGCGATTGATTGGGTGAGCGCGGGAAGGGGTAGCTTGCTCTTCGTACTGCAATAATTTTTTACGCAGTGTATTACGGTTTAATCCTAACAATTCTGCCGCCCGCGTTTGGTTGCCGCCCGCATGATGCATCACGGTTTCGATGAGCGGTTTTTCCACGCAATTCATCACCATTTCGTGGATGGCGCACGAGGGGTCTTCGCCCTCTAAATCCTTAAAGTAATTACCGACTGCTTGGCGCACATGGCGCGCCATTTCATTTTCTTCCACGATGCCATTAGGTAATTTTTTTTTCACGCGACCTGCTCCCCCATATTGTTTAATTCTAATTCGGCGTAATGCAAACGCTCGCCGCGCTGTAATTGCTCATCAAAAAAAATGTTCACCGCGCTTAATTGTGCGTCGCGACTTTCTAGCTGATTCATGGCATGTCGGAATTGCGCCGAGCCTGCCAAGCCTTTTGTGTACCAAGAAATATGTTTGCGCGCCACGCGCACGCCCGTGTGGTCGCCATAAAATTCATACAGCTCTTGCATGTGATGCAGTAACACGCGCTGCACTTCGTCCACCTGCGGCGGCGGCAGGTGTGTGCCCGTTTTGATGAAGTGTTCAATTTCGCGAAACAGCCACGGCCTGCCCTGCGCGGCGCGACCGATCATGACGGCATCTGCGCCCGTTTGCTGCAAAACAAAGCGTGCTTTTTCGGGCGTGGTGATGTCGCCATTGGCGATGATGGGGATGTTGACGCGGGCTTTAACGGCGGTGATGGTGTCGTACTCGGCATCGCCCATGTACGCGCAAGCACGTGTGCGACCGTGGATAGACAAAGCTTGGATGCCGCTGTCTTCGGCGATTTGTGCAATGCGCACGGCGTTGCGATTTTGCTTATCCCAGCCGGTGCGAATTTTTAGGGTGACTGGAATGGACACACCTTCGACCACCGCTTTTAAAATATCGCCGACCAACTTTTCGTTTTGCAGCAACGCGGAACCCGCCATCACATTGCAAATTTTTTTGGCTGGGCAACCCATGTTGATGTCGATAATTTGCGCGCCTGCGTCGGCATTATATTTTGCTGCCTCCGCCATCATGGCGGGATATGCCCCTACGATTTGCACCGAGATAGGATCAACCTCGCCTTCGTGATTGGCGCGCCGCTTGGTCTTTTCCGAGCCGTATAGCAAGGAATTAGACGACACCATTTCGCTGACCGCCATGCCCGCGCCCATGCGTTTGCATAACATGCGAAAGGGGCGGTCGGTCACGCCAGCCATCGGTGCGACGAGCAGATTATTTTTGAGTTGGTAGGGGCCGATACGCATAACGAATTTAGAAAGGAGGCGGGTTGTCGTGTGCTTTACAGAAAGGGGGGCTGATTATAAATTAATCAATCACCGCGTGCTATTATCTGAACGAAATTGATGTATGTTTCACAATAAATTTTTTGATCAATATTTTTAAGGATGCACTGCATGGTGTTTGATGTGCTGATTATTGGTGGCGGGTCAGTGGGTGCTAGCTTGGCAGTTTCCCTAAAGTCTACGGGCTTAAGCATTGGTTTGGTCGAAAGCCAGCCCGCCAAAGTTGCATCCTTGGCGCAAGCCGAATGGGATAATCGCATATTCGCCATTAGCCCCGGCAGTGTAAAATTTTTGCAGCAGTGCGGTGCTTGGCAACATTTAAATTTGGCGCGTGTGCAGGCCGTAGAGCAAATGTGTGTGTGGGGCGATGAGGGTGCGGCATTAGATTTTAGTGCCTATCAAATGGGCGTGTCGGAATTGGCTTTTATTTTGGAAAGTCGCGCTTTGCAGCAGGCTATTTGGCAGGATTTAACACCGCAAGAGCACTTGACTATTTTTCAACCCGCGCAATGTGCCAGCTTAATTTGGGCAGAAGAAGCCGCGCAACTCACGCTAAAAGATGGGCGTGTGTTGCACGCAAAATTAGTGGTCGGTGCAGATGGTGCAGACTCTTGGGTGCGGCAGCAGGCGCAGATTATGGCGCACGCCACCGCGTATGAGCAGCACGGCGTGGTGGCGAATTT
>JANONT010000109.1:0-3157 GCA_031420955.1 Candidatus Nitrotoga sp.
CACCGCAAACCCAAGCAAGGCCAACCACCAGGCACGACGATCAAATACGCTATTTACGGCAAGCTGGTGATACCCCGACCACACCCGCTGCAACAAAAATACCACCCACCACCACGCCGACACGCCGAAAATATACAGCAAAATATCCGCCAGCCACGCCCCCAACACCCCGCCGGGATTGAGCGTTAGCCCGCCCCTCACACTGTGCGACCAAGCGGGATCATTGCGATCATAGCCAGACAAAATTAAAATTAAATAAATCGCCCCCGCCACCAATAAAAGCCAGCGCGATTCACGCAGCAAAGCAGCCAGGCGTTCGGGGAGAGCGGAGCGAGGGGTCAGGGACGATTTTTCGGGGATATTGCTCAGTGACATGCTTGATTCCACAAATGGATTGTGGTGTGAATCATAACATCAAGCAGGGGGATTTCGGATTGGGGCAATCGTACTTTCGATTGTAGAATGTGCCGATTTTAAGCGGCGGTGTCACAACTCAAGCTCGTAGAGCTTAGAGAATTGCCTACCTTTGGTGCATCGGTCGTGCGAAAAAGCATTAATCGAAAAAATGCGCTCAGCTAAAAAAGAAAATTGATAGTCAAACGGAAGTTGCGTTGTGATGCTATTTAAAAAACTCGGAATCGCAATTTTTTATGCCGGAACGTGATGATATTTTTGTCAGGTTTAGAACCTGTGATATTTGAGTGTTTCATCCGACATGATTCGGCAGGCGTTAAAGTAACGGCTTGAGGTCGCCCAGCAGCGTCGGAATCAACTCCGAGACGGTGGGATGAATGTGCATCGCCCGCTGGATCACGGTGTAAGGGGCATCGGCGTACATGACATCGATGATCGCATGGATCGCCTCGTCGGCTTCGATGCCCAGCAGTGCCGCGCCGAGGATTTTGCGGGTTTGCGCATCCACCAACACGCTCATGCTGCCCAGCGTTTCTCCGCGCTCCCGCGCACGACCGACGCGACTCATCAACATCCGCCCGACCAGTGCTGGCCGTCCAGAATCTCTGACTTCTCGTTCGGTCATGCCCACCCGAGCCAGCGGCGGGTCGATGTACAGCGCGTAGGCCGGAATGCGGTCGGTTACGCGGCGCGTGTCGTGGTCGAGCAGGTTAGCCGCAACGATTTCGTAATCGTTGTACGAGGTGTGCGTGAATGCGCCCCGGCCATTCACATCCCCCAGCGCCCAAATTCCCGCCACGTTGGTACGCAACTGGTCATCCACCAGAATGTAACCGCGTTCGTCTGTTTTGATCCCAGCTTTGTCCAGCCCCAAGTCCGCAGTGTTAGGCACTCGCCCTACCGCCAGCGACAAATGTGAGCCGATCACTTTTTGCAAGCGATCTGCGCAATTTATCTCCACCGCTACGCCGTTTTCATGCTCGGCAACATTGAGGCATTTGGCATCAAGTCGAATGTCGATCCCTTCAGCCTCGAGGAGATTCTTTATCTCTGCGGAAACCGCTTCATCTTCGCGCGCAATCAGCCGCAACCCATTCTCGATGATCGTCACACGGCTGCCGAAGCGGCGGTACATCTGCGCGAACTCCAAACCGATGTAGCTGCCGCCAATAATGATTAAATGCTCGGGCAAAAAATCGATCTCCATCATGCTGGAGTTGGTCAGGTAATCAATGCCGTTGAGTCCCGGTATGTCGGGCACGGATGCCCGTGCGCCGACGTTGAGGAAAATCTCCCCGGCTTCCAGTAACGCATCGTTGACGCGGACGGTATGGGCACTTTCAAAACGACCATGCCCCTCGATCACCGTGAGATTAGGCGTGCCCTTGAGCCAGGCGGCCACGCCTTCGTTGGATTGTTTAACTATGGCATCCTTGCGCGCTTTGACCCGCGCCATGTCAACTTGGACAGCACCTTCGATCATGATGCCGAAATCCGCTGCGCGGCGCGCCAAATAAGCGGCGCGCGCACTCGCCACCAAAGTCTTGGTCGGGACGCAGCCGACATTCACGCAGGTGCCGCCAAACAGTTTGCGTTCGATGATGGCTGTCTTTCTGCCCGCTTTGGCTAGGCGAACTGCAAGTGCAGGGCCTGCTTGCCCAGTACCGATAATGATTGCGTCGTATTTTTCACTCATATATCCCCCGTTGGTGCTGAAATTGTGCTGGCTGGCTTACGCTCATTGGCGGTGGGTCTGTTATATCAAAAGGCCGCTAACCTGACCTGCCATGGAACCCTCAAAATACTATGCTGAATATTGGCAACATTCTGTGCGTCAGCGCACATGGGCAAGTGCCACTTCACTGCGCCTCAGTTTTTACATCACGCGCGCATGGCACACCATAAACCAATCACGCGCGTCACACCGAGTACGGGTGAGCGTCAGCCCTGCTTCAGCACTGTGCGACCAAGCGGGGGAAAGCGAATGCGGAATTATCGGCCTGAATCCACAAATCAAGTGCGACACTCTAAGCTGTTCAAGAAGGGGTTGCACCGCGCAATTTCCGTCGTGCTCGGCAGTAAAGCGCGGGTCGAATTATTTGGCACAGAAAATCCACTGGGCGCGGTCATTCAAATCAGCAATAACCGTTTTCGCGTCATCGGCGTGATGGCCTCCAAAGGCCAAACGCTCGGCCTAGATTTGGACGACACCGTGTACATCCCCACCGCGCGCGCTGGAATTATTTAATCGCGAAGGCGTGATGGAAGGGCATGTGGTGTATCGAGCCGGCGCACCCGTCGAAGAGGTCGTAGAAAACATCAAACGCATATTGTTGGCGCGACATGGCCGCGAAGATTTTTCTGTCACGCCACAGCAACAAATGCTCACCACACTTTCTACCGTACTGGATGTACTGACCTTCGCGGTCACCGCGCTGGGCGGCATTTCGCTGCTGGTCGGTGCGGTCGGCATCATCACCCTGATGCACATCTCGGTGAATGAGCGTGTCGCCGAAATCGGATTACTTAAAGCCCTGGGCAGCGCACGCGCGGGCATACGCACAATATTTTTAATCGAGTCGGCGGGCGGGCTGGTGATAGCTGCCGTGCCAGACGGCGCGGGTGTGCCGCCTCCACCCCCGCCGCAGGCGGCAAGCATGGCCACAACAAAAAATATGGCAATTCCGGTCAACCCGTGTTTGCTATTCACGATTTATTCCTCTTAAAACAAGCTGACATCAAT
>JANONT010000110.1:0-7185 GCA_031420955.1 Candidatus Nitrotoga sp.
GCCTGCGCTCGACAGCTTCGGCAACGACACGCCTGAACACATTTCATGGCTAGGTCGTGCCTCAGCAGCCATTCATGCTTGGGATTCAACAAAGGCCATCATTCGCTTCGATGGTCATGTCGCAAAAATGAACTCCCGTAGCGCAAGAGATGTAGAGGCAAGCGCAAAGCCTATGCTGACGATGCTGCATCAAGCACGTCACGATCTCCGCATGCGAATCCAAGGTCCGCTGAGTGTGAATGTTGAAACAGGTGGCGTCTTCGACTATTTCGACGAAGTTCGCAATGTCATTGAAGCTGCAAAACAGGATATATTGTTTGTCGATCCCTACCTAGACGCAGAGTTCGTGTCGCGATATCTCCCGCACATCTCAAATGGGGTACAGATTAGACTACTCGCACGCGAGCGCCTTGCGATGCTACTTCCTTCGGTTGCACTGCTGCGACAACAATCAGGTAAAACAATCGACGTTCGCTCTGCTCATGGCTTTCATGATCGTTACGTGATCGTTGACAGAATGAGTTGTTATCAATCCGGTGCATCGTTTAAGGACGGGGCAAAGAAGTCCCCGACAACGCTTACTCAGATCACCGATGCATTTCCGGCAGTTCTCTCCACATACGAGGACTTATGGAACAATGGAGCTCAGCAGTCATGAGACAGAGGTCTAACCCTACGCTCAAGTGCCGTAGGATGTGCCGAAGTTTTTTGAGGCGCATCGCTCGCGTACCGTGCTCGACATATAAAACGGCATCTGGCTTTACGTTAAGCAGCACAAATACCACTAAAATTTATTAGGAGGATGAATTAGATGGGCACTAGCAAAAAAAGAGATGTAGAGAAAAGTTATCCGAAGGCAGAATTTGTGGCGAAGCTTAGGCGGCTTGCGGATGCCATAGAAAGTGGCAATCGTTTTGATATACAGATCGCGGGCGAGAGAATCTATGTGCCTGTCAGAGCCACTTTCATGATCGAGCATGAAAAATCGGGGGGTGATGAGGAAATTGAGTTTCAGATTAAGTGGGCGCGCGAGTAATACATTTTCAAAATTAAAACTGTTGCAGCATGCGCTTTACTGCGCCGCATCTGCCCCCAAGCGCACACTCCGCGAGCGATGCTGCAACAGTAAATAATGCTGGGTCTGCATTTCGCTTAAACGGCTGACGGTGCGTAAAAATTCTGCGGGCATCGCGCCCTCGGCATCTATTTGTTCGGGTGCTACCGCCGAGGAGGCAATCAAGCGCACATGGCTGTCGTACAGCACATCAATCAGCCAAGTGAAGCGGCGCGCCTCGGCGGTTTGTTCGGCACGCAAACGCGGGATGTTCGATAAAAATACCGTCGGAAAACGGTGGGCGATTTCCAGATAATCTTCCTGACCGTGTGCGCCGCCGCACAGCTCATCAAAGTTAAACCACACCGCCGTGCGCGAGATTTTTTTAACCGGCACACATCGTCCGTGGACTTCGATAGCGTGTTCATCGGGTAGCGCACCCGCTGCGATGCGCTCAAACAAATCATGCAAACGCGCTTCGTTGGCAGCCATGCCCTGTGCATCATCCGCCACTAAAAACAGCGGCTCGCGCGTAGCAATGCGTTGGCGATAATCATGGCCGCCCTCAACTTGCAATACTTTTAATTCGCGCTGGAGTAGCGCAATCGCGGGCAGAAAATTTTGTCGCTGCAAGCCGTGTGGATACAAGCCATCGGGGGGATAGTTAGAGGTGGTAATGAGCACCACGCCGCGCGCGAATATCGCGTCTATCAGCCGCGCTAAAATCATGGCATCGGCAATGTCATCGACGTGAAATTCATCTAAGCAAAGTAGGCGTGTGGAGGCCGCAATGCGATCTGCCAAGGCGATTAAAGGATCACTTTCGCGCTCTAATAATTTCATTTCGCGATGCACCTCGGCCATGAAATTATGAAAGTGTATGCGGCGTTTGCGGCGGTACGGCAGGCTGGCGTAAAACGCATCCATCAAAAATGTTTTACCGCGCCCGACTCCGCCCCACAGGTACAAGCCTTTAGGCACGGCAGGTTTAAAGAGACTGCGCCCTAAAAAATGATTGCGTTTAGATTTAAAATCTATGAGTTGATGCCATAAGGTATCTAGCTCATCCACCGCCGCCGCTTGCGCGGCATCGGCCACAAAGCTGGGTAGTGCTTGAATATTTTGATACCAAGCCTTCGGACTCATGCTGCCGTCATCCGATATGGCAAGCGAGGGGGTGGCAAGATTGTGTTGGGACATAGTGTTTCGTCTCTTTCCGCGAAAAATCATTGGATTTATAACACATGAATTATCTACCCGAACGCCCAAATTAACGCGCCCTCACATGATGTCTTCCACGAATGTGGCCTTGCTCTGCTAAAATGTCGCATGAAAATTAATCTTATCCGCCCCGACGATTGGCATGTGCATTTACGCGATGAGGCATTGATGCGTGCGGTGTTGCCCGACACTGCGCGCCAATTTGCCCGTGCCATTATCATGCCCAATCTTAAACCCCCGGTGACAACTACCGCGCAGGCTGCCGCCTATCGCGAGAGGATTTTAGCCGCTGTGCCTGCCGCGATGAAGTTTGAGCCGCTGATGACTTTGTATTTAACCGACAACACCACGCCGCAAGAAATTCGCGCCGCCAAGCAAAGTGGTTTTATACACGCGGTGAAATATTATCCAGCGGGGGCGACCACCAATTCCGACGCAGGCGTGACCGACCTACGCAAAACTTATCCCGCGCTAGAGGAGATGCAACGCTGTGGGATGCCGCTGTTAGTGCATGGCGAGGTGACCGATACGACGGTAGATGTGTTTGACCGCGAGGCGGTTTTTATCGAGCGTGTGTTGCAACCGTTGCTGAAAGATTTGCCCGATTTACGCATCGTATTTGAGCACATCACCACGCAAGAGGCCGCGCAGTTTGTGATGGAAACACCTGCTACGATTGCCGCAACGATTACCGCACACCACCTGTTATACAACCGCAATGCGCTGTTCAAAGGCGGCATACGGCCTCACTTTTATTGCCTGCCAGTGTTGAAACGCGAGCAGCATCGCGCAGCCTTGTTAGTGGCGGCGACCGGCGGCAGTTCCAAATTTTTTCTTGGCACAGACAGCGCGCCGCACGCGCAACATACCAAAGAAAATGCCTGTGGCTGTGCCGGCATTTACACCGCGCATACGGCGTTGGAGTTGTATGCCGAGGCGTTTGATGAAGTTCACGCGCTGGATAAATTAGAAGGCTTTGCCAGCTTTTTTGGCGCGGATTTTTATAATTTACCCCGCAATACCCAACGGGTTATTTTGCAGCGCGAGCAGTGGCAAGTACCTGCCTCACTGGCCTTTGCCGAGCACCGTTTAATCCCGCTACGCGCGGGTGAAAACATTGCTTGGAAAATGGTGTCGTGAGGTAAGCCTCGCGACATTGAGTAGAGTGAGTCAGCTTGTTATACTGACCATCGCAAAAAAATTCAGCAGGACTTTTAATTTTTCAAGGGTAGTTAATTTTTAAGGATAGAAAAAATGCCTATGACCAGCATCGAACAAGCGCGCTTTAATATGGTAGAGCAACAAATTCGCCCATGGGATGTATTGGACATGCGGGTGCTAGACTTGCTCAGCAAAGTTAAGCGCGAACATTTTGTGCCCCCCACGCACGCTAATTTAGCTTTTATGGATTTGGAAATTCCGCTGGGTCATGGCGCGTCTATGTGGCAACCTAAAATGGAAGCGCGTGCCTTGCAGGCATTGCACCTTTCCCGCACAGATAGCGTGCTGGAAGTGGGTAGCGGCAGCGGCTATTTCACCGCGCTGCTGTCGCGCTTGGGTGGGCAGATTACCAGCGTTGAAATCGTGCCTGAGCTACACGCATTCGCTGAAAAAAATTTAGCCCCTTACGCCAACGACAATATTAAATTAGTGCAGGGCGATGCCGCGCAAGGTTGGCCCGGTTTGTATGACGCGATTGTGCTGACTGGCTCGACCCCCCTGTTGCCAGATGCTTTCAAACAAATTTTGAAGCCCGGCGGGCGTTTGTTTGCGGTGGTGGGCGATGCCCCCGCCATGAAAGCGCGCCTCATTACCCACACTGCACCAGGTCAATTTAAGGATGTTATTTTATTTGAGACTGTAGTCGCGCCGCTGCAAAACGCACTACAACCAAAACGCTTTTCGTTTTAATCTTTCTACACAAAGTACCCATGTCCTCCAACACATTTCGCGTCGCTGCATTACTCCTGCTGAGCACGCCTTGTGCGAGTAATGCTGCCGACCTGTTGCAAACTTATCGCGCCGCGTTAGAACACGACGCAGTCATCAGCGCGGCACGTGCCACACATCGAGCAGAGCAAGAGAAGTTATCGCAGAGTCGCGCTACGTTATTGCCTAGTGTTAATTTAACCGCGAACACGGCTTACAACGATGCTTCCATAAAATACAAACCTTCGGCACCTTTTCCCTCGTCCGACAATCGCTACAACAGTCACGGCTATGGCGTAAATTTAGTGCAGCCGCTGTTTCGCCAACAGGGCTGGCAGGCTTATGGCATCGCTGATTTACAAGTGGCACAAAGCGAGGCACAACTTAAAAACGCCGAACAAGAATTAATTTTGCGCGTGGCGCAAAATTATTTTGATGTACTGCTGGCGCAAGAAAATCTGCAATTGAGCGAAGCGCAAAAAACCGCTATTGCCGAACAACTCAATCAAGCACAGCAATTGTTTGACTCTGGCAATGCCACCCTCACCGATGTGCTAGAAGCGCAAGCGCGCTTTGATTTAATCCAAGCGCAAACCATTACTGCGCAAAGTGCCTTAACAACCAAGCACGCAACCTTGCAGCAGCTCGTTAAAATACCATTAGATCAATTACAACCATTGGGTGCGCAATTCAAGCTAGAGTCCCCGCAACCGCCCGCTGTGCAACATTGGTTGGACAAAGCGCAAGATCAAAATTTGCCGCTGCTAGTGGCGAAAATTGCGGTTGAACTGGCAGATAAAGAACGTATCCGCAATCGGGGAGGACATTATCCAACGCTCGACATCGTGGCGAACTATGCCGAGAATTATTCTAACTCCCCGTTTGGTAGCGACAACCGCGCAGCCTCGGTCGGCGTGCAATTAAATATGCCTTTGTTCCAAGGTGGCAGCATCAATTCTAAATGGCGCGAAGCTGAGGCAAACCGCGATCGCGCACGCGATAATCTAACCGCTACACAACGCGATATTGCGGTAAAAACGCAGCAAGCATTTTTGGGTGTGGGCAACGGCGCGGCACAAGTGCAAGCCTTGCAACAAGCGTTCAAATCGAGCAAAAGCCTGCTAGAAGCCAGCAAGCTCGGCCAATCGGCAGGGGTACGAACCAATCTTGATGTGCTCAATGCACAGCAACAATTGTATGCAACACGCCGCGATTTAGCGCAAGCGCAGTATGCTTATTTGTATAGCCAATTACAGTTGGAGTCGGTGACGGGCGAGCTTACCGAGGAAGATTTGGTGAAAGTAAATCTCGCGTTTTATTAAAGCTGAGTTAATTGCTGACTTGCCACATTGGGCTGATGTTTATTGTTTCAATCCCGCCAAAGAGTACATCTAAAAAACCAAATTACTAAGCTAGACAAGGCGCGAACAAAAAATGACGACGACGCATATGTTTTATATGTGAAGAGTCATTTTTTGTGAGCAACGCAGCATGGCGACGGTGCGTAGTTGTTGCCGATTCATCGGCTTTACAACCACGGTCTACCCCTTGCAGGTGGAAGTTGGATTTTTAGATATGCTCTAAACACAGTTTCAGATTTTCTTCCCAACCCCCGCAAGCCAAATTAAACGCCCCGCGCAACTTAGCGTTCGATAGTACGGAGTTGTGCGGTCTAGGTGCTGGCAAGGGATATTCTGCCGTGGTAATGGTGGTTAATCGCGGTGCGGGCTGTACCTGCGCGATCCGCATAATGGCCGCCGCAAAGTCATGCCAAGAAACGTTGCCCGCCGAGGTAAGGTGATATGTTCCGCTCACTTTTTCGATTAAATCTTTTGCCGCATGGGGTGCGCTTAATTGCGCTAAAACTTGCGCGCTCACTTCGGCAATCGAGCGACTCCAAGTCGGCGCGCCGATTTGGTCATGCACTATCCGCAGCTCGTCTCTTTCCTTAGCCAACCGCAACATGGTCAACAAAAAATTTTTACCGCGTGCGCCATACACCCAACTCGTGCGAAAAATTAAATGCTTCGCGCCCGTGGCACGTATCGCCTGCTCGCCCGCCAGCTTAGTTTTGCCATACACGCTGAGTGGGCTGGGCATGTCTTCTTCGTTATACGCGCCGAGTTTGCGGCCATCAAAAATATAATCGGTCGAGTAGTGCACCAACAACGCGTCAATTTTTTTGGCCTCCTCGGCCAAGATGCCGGGTGCGATTCCGTTAATTGCCAGCGCGCTATCTGCATCGGTCTCAGCCTTATCCACAGCGGTATAGGCAGCAGCGTTCACTATCATATCGGGTTTAATTTGTTGCACCCTTTGCCGCATAGCCTGGGTATCGGCGAGATTTAATTGCGCGGAATCGAGCGCGATTATTTCACCCAACGGCATTAAAGCGCGCTGCAATTCCCAGCCCACCTGCCCATTTTTTCCTAATAGCAAAATTTTCTTCACTCGAATACCTCGGCTAATTTGAACGGCTGCGCCGCGCTGTCTTTAGCAGAAAGTTGCGGTGTGGCGTTTCCCAGTTGCCAATCAATATTCAAATCCACATCATTCCACAGCACGGCGCGCTCATATTCGGGTGCCCAATAATCGGTGGTTTTATACAGAAATTCGGCGTGTGCGCTGAGCACCACAAAACCATGTGCAAAGCCCGGCGGCACCCATAACATGCGCTTATTTTCCGCTGATAGTTTTATGCCTTCCCATAGGCCAAAAGTGGGCGAATTGCGGCGCATATCGACTACCACATCCCACACCTCACCCAACACCACGCGCACTAATTTCCCTTGCGGTTGCTTGATTTGATAATGCAACCCGCGCAATACATATTGTGCCGAACGCGAGTGATTATCCTGCACAAAATTCGCGCTGATTCCGGCGAGCTTTTCAAATGTACGCTGATTAAAACTTTCGTAAAAAAAACCGCGTTCATCGCCGAATACTTTCGGTTCGATGATGAGTACATCTGGAATTTTTGT
>JANONT010000111.1:0-2989 GCA_031420955.1 Candidatus Nitrotoga sp.
CGCGCTGGCCATGGGTAACTTGACCTTGATCGTGGAAGAATTGAGATTTGTCACCCGCCCCAGTTACGCGCCCGCGCGCTGGGCGCAAGTGTCCATGCAGGGCAGGCATCACGGTCTGAGTGTGATCGGTACCAGCCAGCGTCCGGCCTCGATCGACAAAGATTTTTTGGGCAACTGCACCCGCATCCGCACCGGCCGCTTGGCCTATCCCGAAGACGTGAAAGCGGTGGCGAAAGCCATGCAATGCGCGGAGGCGGACATCGCCGCATTGAAGCCGCTGGAGTGGTTGGAAAAGGACATGCAGCGCGGGGCGGTGACGCGGGGGAAGCTGATTTTTTAGTGATGCTGATCCAGCCGCTCAACGATCAGGCTATTCATGCTGATGCCGCGCTGTTCTGCTTCGATGGCAAGTTTGCGGTGCAGGTTGCGCCCCACGCGCACATTGAACGTGCCTTTGAACGGCTGTTCTGGCGCAATCCCTCGCCCTTCGCATAAAGATAAATAATCATTCACCGCCGCGCGAAAATCTGCGCGCATAGAGTTTACGTCAACCCCTTGATAGCTGATCAGGGCGCGGATGAATAACACCTTGCCAAAAAAAATCCCGTCCTCGTCGGTATATTCCACCGATCCGGTATAGCCCTTGTACTCCATCGTATTTTTCATAACAAACCCTCATCGGTAAGTGTTTCTAAAATCATATTGATCAGGTATGGCTTCAACACGGGGGATGGGTGCGGCTTGTGCAGCAACAACGGCGGATGCTGCACATGTTCAAAGCGCACCCTTGAGCCGCTGCCTTTTTGGTTAAGTGTGTAACCGTACCCGTGCAGTAAGGTGGTCAGCTCCTGAAAGGTGAAATCTTTCGGGCGGGCTTTGAAGCGCGCCGCTAATTTTTCGTGTTTGGCCATGGGTAAATCCTGCCATATTGCAAAAATAAGCGCAACTATTTATGGTTTGCGCCGGGGGTTTTTCGGTACAGTAACAGTAACGGTTACCGGGCATTGCGCTCTTTTTTTACGCCTGCGATATTCCCTCCCACGCCGCACCTGCGGTATTTTTGAGGAACATTCCGATGGACGCTTTAGAAAAATTAAACCCGATGGTCAAGCTCGCCTTAGTGCTGGGCGCGGCCGTCGCGCTGTACAAATATGCGCCGCATCCGCTCGTTAAGGGCTTTGCGGTTACCGTTGGAAGCATGGCCATTGCGGCCAAGCTCCCCGTCATCAATGACGTTGTCTAACCGGGGGGAACAACATGGCTACTAACCAACGTTATAACCGCCGCTGGGCGGCCCGCAACTTCGTCGCGGGCGGCGTGGATGTAATCGATTTGCCGCTGGGCTTCGATATTGAAACCCTGCTGCTCTCGCTGTCCGGCACGATCAACCTGACCGCTGCGGCCACGGGTGTGCGCGCGGAAGGCTTGGCCAAACTCATTAAACGCGTGTCGGTCATGCAAGACGGCAAAAGCATCATGAGCTTTACCGGCGACTTCATCACCCACGGCAATTTTGCGCGCGAAGGCGGCGTGATTAAAACCAACCCCGGCATCGGCATCGCCACGCACGTGTGCCGCGTCACCGGCGCGCTGGACTTCGCCCATATCGGCGGCGTGCGCCCGTCGGATTCCAACCTTAAAACGGCGGGTGGCCGGCAACTGCAACTGCACATCACTTACGGCACGCTGGCGGACTTGTTCACCGGCGCGCCGGTGGGTACGTTTGCCCTGACCTTGTCGGTGGCGGTGCGCGAAACCAAAGAATTGAAAGAAGACGCGCCCTATCCGGCAATTCAGCGTGTGGCCAAGTTTATCGAAAGGCCCTACGCCGCCTCGCAAGAAGACCGCATCCCGCTCGACCCCAACTGCCTGTATCGCGGCATCATGCTGCGCTGCGAAGCGGCGGGCGAATTGAGTGCGGCGGTGCTCAACCGCGTCAAGGTCATGTTCGGCTCGGATGGCGTGATCGATTATCCGGTAGCGGACATCGTCGATATGAACATCCTCGATCTGGGCTTTACCTTGACCGCCGGCTACTACTGGGTTGACTTCGCGCCCTCGCCCACCAACTTGGCCAAGGTGTCCGACTTTCTGGACACCTACAATCGCGCCGATGTGTTCTTGGTATTGGACGTGAACGGCGGTGCGACCAACAAGGTGCAGATCGTGCCGCATCAATTCGAGTGGATCAAATATCAGCATGTCGATAACAGCGGTTATGGGAACGCAGCCAAAATAGCTGATCCTGTACGTGGTGGCCTGTTTGGCGGGGCAAGAGGGATTGCTGGCCGCCTTCGCCGCCGTTAAGCGGGGGGTGCGATGGGCATGCTCGATCTGTTAACTTTGCTGCACAGCATGCTGGCCGCGCTGGGCAGCCCCGACCTGCTGTTCGTGGGGGCGGGGTTGTTTGGCATCAGGCGACCGACGCTGTCGCAAGTGCGCGGGGTGACCAGCTCGGTATTGCAGGTGGCACTTGCCCCGGTCACGGTCACGGCCAGAGTGATCAACTCCGTGGCGACCGTGCTACCGCCCTCTTTAGAGTCGGCGGTGAATAACGTCACCTCGCTGACCCTCGTCCCGGCCAACTCGCTGATTGATGGCGAAATGCCCACGCGGGCCGAGGCCATACAAATGGGGCGCGGCGCGCTGACCGTGGCGGCGGTGGCGACGGGCGTGGCGGCGTATGGTGCGGCCACTGCTGCTGCTGGGGCTACTACAACGGCTGGGGCTGCTGCGGCTTCGGGTACGTCTTTAGCTGCAATCGGCTCGGGCGTGGTCGCCGGAGTAGGCACGGCGGCCCAAGCGGTCGGTGTCGTGGCGGGGGTTCAAGCGCTGGTCAACGGTGCGCCGCAAGCCGCGCCCGCCCCCCAACCTGTTTATGCCCCACAACCCGCTCCAGCCGCATCCGGCCTCAACACGGGCCTGTTGCTGGCGGGTGCGGTACTGGCCATTAAACTTTTACTGTGATCAAAAAATGGATGCATTTGAA
>JANONT010000112.1:0-2447 GCA_031420955.1 Candidatus Nitrotoga sp.
CAGAAAGCACCGAGGCGACTTGGGAAGATGTATCGCCGGTGGATGTGCTGGGCTTGGAAGTGGGCTATCGGCTAATTTCGCTGGTGGATAAAGCGCAGGAGGGCGACTTGTTGCGACGCATAAAAGGCATACGCAAAAAATTCGCGCACGACATCGGTTTTCTGCCGCCGCCGGTCCATATTCGAGACAATTTAGAGCTGCGTCCCAATGGTTATCGCATCACTTTAAAAGGGGTGGAGGTGGGGGTGGGCGATGCGTATCCGAATATGCATTTGGCCATTAACCCCGGCAATGCCAGTAGTCAACTAGCGGGTACGGTGACGCGCGATCCCGCATTTGGCCTGCCCGCTACGTGGATTGATTCATCCATGCGCGAGCAAGCGCAAGCGATGGGCTACACCGTGGTGGATGCCGGCACGGTTATCGCCACGCACTTAAGCCATCTCATCCACACGCAGGCGGCGGAGTTGTTGGGCCGGCAAGAGTTGCAACAATTGTTTGATCATTTAACAAAAACTGCGCCCAAATTGACGGAAGAATTAGTGCCGAAATTATTGTCGCTGGCCACCGTGCAAAAGGTTATTCAAAACTTGTTGGATGAAGGCATGCACATCCGCGACATGCGTACCATCCTTGAAACATTGGCTGAGCATGCGCCACAGACGCAAGACCCCCATCATCTTACGGCGCGAGTGCGCGTGGCATTGGGCGCGGCCATTGTGCAACAGCTTTATCCTGCCGCGCAGGAGCTGCAAGTCATCGGTATGGATAAAGAGTTGGAATATGTGTTGATGCAAGCATTGCAATCTGGTGGAAATAATTTGGGCGGCAATAATTTAGCCATAGAGCCGGGCTTGGCCGACACCTTGTTGCGCGAAGCCCGTGGTGCAACACAGTTGCAAGAGCAGTTGGGTTTCCCCGCCGTGTTGTTAGTGCCCGCGCAATTACGCGATCTATTGGCACGATTTTTAAAGCGCGCTTTGCCGCAATTGAAAGTCATTTCGCACGACGAAGTTCCGGGTGCAAGAGTGGTGCGGGTTACATCGTTAGTGGGTGGCCGAGCATGAAGGGCATCTCTAAAAATCCAAATTCCGTCGCTATGCTGTGTTGCTCACAAAAAATTATTCCTAACATATCAAACATATGCGTCGTCATAATTTTTTGCTCGCGCCTTGCCTAGCTTAGTAATTTGAATTTTTAGAGGTGCCCTGAAGATAAAAGGCCGCATATGAAAGTAGGGAGCCAGACATGATAGGAGGATGGGCATGAGCATAAAGAAATTTGTGGCGGCCACAGCACGCGATGCATTGCGTAGGGTGCGCGTGGAAATGGGCGCGGATGCGGTCATTTTATCCAACCGAAAAGTGGACGGTGGCGTTGAGATTATGGCGCTGTCGGACGTGGACTTTACCGGCCTAACGCAGCCTGTGGTGCCGAATGTTGGCTTGATGAACGCTGGCTTGATAGATTATGGCTCGATGAATTTAGGGCAGAATAATTTAGGCCGAAATCATTTTTCGCCTAGGAAAATCCCTGAAAAAAACTTAGCGCAAGCCGTGACTCAAACGCCAGGCGCTATAAAAATTCCAATTAAAGAGCCTGTCAACGCACACATAAAAATGCCCGCAAAAGAGCAGGCGGTGGCGAGTAAATTTGCGGCAGAGCCTGTACCCAAACATACGCCGCCAATTGCGGCAACAGTAGCGGCACCCATTGCGGCAGCAATGCCAGCCCCCCCCGCCGCATCCGCTGAAATGGGGGGGGCTTCCTCTGCGCTACAGGCTGCTCAGCGCGGAATATTGGGCGAGATGAAGGTCATGCGGAACATGTTGCAAGAGCAAATGGCGTTTATGTCTTGGTCGAATATGCAGCAGCATGATCCGCAACGCACCCATCACATGCGCTGTTTGTTGAAGGCGGGGTTCAGCCCGGTGCTGTCGCGCCAACTGTTGGAAAAAATGCCGACCAATGTCAATGTATCTTGGGTCAAGCAAGTGTTAAAGCGTAATTTGCGCGTGGCAACACAGGAAGAAAATGTGATTACGCGAGGCGGCGTGGTGGCTTTAATCGGCCCCACAGGCGTGGGAAAAACTACCACCACAGCCAAGCTGGCAGCGCGTGCCGTGGTACGTTATGGCGTTGACAAGGTCGCCTTGCTCACCACTGACGGCTATCGTATCGGCGCGCATGAGCAGTTACGGATTTACGGAAAAATTCTCGGCGTGGCGGTTCATGCCGTGCGCGATGCTGAAGATTTACGCCGCACTTTGGCGAGCTTGACGCACAAGCATTTGGTATTGATCGACACCATCGGCATGGGGCAGCGTGATCCGCGCGTGGTGGCGCAAACCGAAATGTTCAACGCCAATGCGGTGCAGAGTTTGTTGCTGCTGAACGCGACCAGCAGCGGCGACACGCTGAATGATGTGGTGAAAATGTACAGTTGC
>JANONT010000113.1:0-3604 GCA_031420955.1 Candidatus Nitrotoga sp.
ATTGATGGCTAATGCCACTGCTCGCTCAGAGAAATTTTCTGCCGCATCCGTGGCGACCACGGTGAAGCTGTAGCTGGACTTGGCTTCAAAGTTTGGGTTGGCCGTGAGTGTCACTGCACCCGTGCTGCCGTTGATACCGAACAAGGCAGCATCCGCACCAGCTTTGAGACTGTAGTTGGTTGTGCCGCTGACATAATCTGTTGTATCGGTGGAGGCGGCGGTGTACACCACTTGGCTCGCGCCGCTGTTTTCGTTCTTAGCCACAGCCGTTGCACCGGAAGTGATAGTCGGTGCGACTTCGTCCAAGTTGTTAATGAGCAGCGACACCGCCTGCTCGGAAGCGTTGCCCGCCGCATCCGTGGCGACCACGGTGAAGCTGTAGCTGGGCTTCGTTTCAAAGTTCGGGTTGCCGGTCAAGGTCACCGCGCCCGTGCCGCCAATGATGGTCAGGCCAGCATCGCTACCAGCCTTGAGGCTGTACACGGTCGAGCCTGTCGCAATGTCGGCAGTGTCGGCAGTGTCGGTGGCGGTGGCGGTGTACACCACTTGACCCGCGCCGCTGTTCTCATTGATGGCGGCGGTTGTGCTTGAAGTAAAGGATGGGGCGGCTTCGTCGCGGTTGGTAACTGTTACCACGATAGCCTGGCTAACCGAGCTGATGCCATCCGAGACTTGCACGGTAACGTCGTAAACATTGTCGCCATCCGCATCAGCGGGGGTTTCAAAGTTCTGAGCATTGATAAAACTCAATGCGCCTGTGGTGGAGTCGATGCTAAATTTAGCCCCATCGCCTCCTGTTGCCAAGCTATAACTCAGGGTTTGATCGACATCAGCATCGGTGGCGGTGAGGGTAGCGGCGGCGGTGCTATTTTCTGCGACATCAAATGCTGTACTGCTGGTAAAAGTTGGGAGGATATTCAGCGCAGCGCCTTGTGCATCAGAGATGGCGGCCAACGTTTGTGCGGCAGCGATGCTCCCGCTTGCGGTTGCGATGTTGGTGAGAGTTGCGGCTATAACTACGTCAGAAAGAATTGTGTCCAGCGTAGAGGGGGAGGTGCTATTGCCGCTGCTGGTTAGGGTGAGTGGCTCTGTAGTAACAGCAGCAATTGCTGTTACAAGATTATCAATAACCCTTGCTTCTGCTTCATCGGCAGTTAATGTGCCATTAGGATTTTGCCCGGCCATGCTCACTATCGTGGCGATTTGTACCGCGGCTTTTTGCACGGCAAGTGCAGTGTCATCGCCCGTTGTATTCGTATCACTTAACGCGGCAATCGCATCGTAGGTGGTGAGGTTGATATTTGCATTTAGGCCAAGTGCTGCCAATACTTTGGCATTCGCCGCATCTATAGTAATAGTAACAGTCGGGTTAGCTTCAATATACGCTTGAACTAATGTAGTCAGCGGGGTAATGACAGTCGAGCCAGCAGGGGCTTTGAGTGCCATGGTGTTGGCCAGGCCGGTGTCTATGTTAAAGCCATCTAGGGCGATGATCGCGCCAGCAGGGGCGGTGCTGGGCAGCAGAAAATTGCCGTTGGCATCGGTGATTACGCCTGTCAGTATTTCATCTGCATCTGCTATTCCGTTAGCCGCAGTTGCACCACTTCCATCGATGTATATTTTCGCGTCGCGCACGTAGCCGTCGGATACTTTGACGGGGGTGTTGGTTACTCCCGGCGGGGAGATGGTCGTGGATGTGGGTGTGTCACTGCCTCCCCCTCCCCCTGCTGCTGCGGCTACGACCACCACTGCGCCGCCCGTTGCCGCCATTGTCCCTAATGATAGGCCGCCTGCTGCTTCTGCCGCACCGGTAGCCGTTGTATCTGCAATATCTTCATCAACTTTTTTACGCTTAACCTGTGTGGTTTTAGCTTTGAGTGATTCCGTTGTTTTTGTGTTGCTGGGGGGAGGGTGGCTATTGGCTGTGCTGCGTGGATTGTCGCTTGCGTTAAGATTAGACGCGGGCTTATTCGAGTTGATTTTAGGGGGGGCAGGGGTGGCCATTTTTTAAATTTACCAAGTTAAATTTACCAAGCGCAGCGAAACCCAGTGTGGCAGCTTATATTCCGCTGTCAAGCGTTTGGGTTATTTGCTCTGGGTTACTTTTCTGGGTTGCTTTAACTCGGTTATAAAATCAACATGACTAGATCAACAGCGATGACTAACCCGGCTAGGGTTAAAAATAGGGTTAGCACGGTTAGTGTCGCCGCTTCGTCGCCTTGGCGGGAAGAGCAGGTCATTAATTTATCACTTTTGTGCGTTCTGATTGCGCTTAGGGTTTGCATCATCGCCTCCTTAATTTTTTGATCTCATGCTGCTGAACGTAAATTACGCTGGGTGGCACGGTCTCGCATGAGCGTGGGGAACTTATTTTTTGGGAACTTTAGCTTGCCTTTTTGCAGGAGGCTTGTACTAGGCTTTATAGGAGGCCTTTGAAATCGGCGTGTATCAACGATCATAAGGGGAGGCGGATAACGGGATTTTGTTCTAATAGTCAATCTGGGATAAATGAGGGTTGAAATTCGCTGTAAGATTGCGTCTCTAAATTATTTGCTCGATAAAACATGAACACTCCTTGGCAAGATTTTTTACAGCAACAAGGCGCGGTGATGCAGGGCGGCATCGTGCAACATTTTGGTAACGCAGTTAATGAGCTGGCCGCCACGCAAAGTGGCACGGTGCTGTGCGACCTCGGCCAGTTTGGCACGCTCAAAATCAGCGGTGCGGACGCGCAATTTTTTTTGCAAAATTTATTGAGCAGCGATGTCAGCGCGGTCAATGTGCAACGCGCGCAATTGAGCAGCTTGAATAGCCCCAAAGGGCGGATGCTGGCCAGCTTGTTAATCTGGCAAAGCGGCGCGGATTATTATCTGCAACTGCCGCGTAATTTATGCGAGGCGATCCAGAAAAAATTATCGATGTATGTGCTGCGCGCAAAAGTAAAAATCGAAGATGTCAGCAATCAAGTGGTGAGCTTAGGTTTGGCGGGAGAGCATGCTGCGGCATTGCTGAACCAGCATTTTGGCGCAATTCCAGCAGAAAATTTTTATGTTTTGCAGCACGAACAGGGCAGTGTTGTCTGCCTGGGTGAACAGCGTTTTCAAATCAATATCGCGCTGGAGTTTGCGGTAGATTTATGGCAAAAAATGCGTGCGGTAACGCAGCCACAAAAAGCGCAAGTGGTCGGTTCACCGTGTTGGGATTGGCTGCAAATTCACGCGGGCATTCCGGTTATTTTGCCTGCCACGCAAGAGCAATTTGTGGCGCAAATGGTGAACTTAGAGTTGATTGGCGGGGTGAGTTTTAAGAAGGGTTGCTACCCCGGGCAAGAAATTGTGGCGCGTATGCAGTATCTGGGCAAACTTAAACGCCGCATGTATTTAGCAAATGTTGACGGCGCGAACATTGCCCCACAAGCGGGTGATGAGTTGTATAGCGCAGAGATGGAAGATCAATCTTGCGGCATGATAGTGAACGCCGCGCCCGCGCCGGGCGGGGGGTACGACGTGCTAGCCGTGGTGCAAATCAGCAGCCAAGCAACACAAACGGTGCATTGGCAATCGCTACAAGGCGCGTCATTAAAATTTATTCCGTTGCCGTATTC
>JANONT010000114.1:0-3152 GCA_031420955.1 Candidatus Nitrotoga sp.
TTTCCTGCCGCAAACTATTCGCCGCTTGCAGACGCGGTAAAACAGCCAGCACGTGATGATTGTGCGTGGTGGGGTCTTGCCACAATTCGGCTATTTGAATGCCGCGCACAACCTGCTCGGTGCGTGTGGTAATGCGCCGCGAATACTGATTTTCATATTGACCTAAGCTGTCGTTTTCCTTTGATACGTCATTCGCCATTGGGTCATTGGCCGCATGCGTTTTGAAACGTTGCACATCCTCGCTGGCCACCGTCACCGCCACTTGAAACACCTTGGCAATGTCGGCACGGGCGCGATCCTTGGCTTCTTCTAGCGTGCTTGCCTGCCCTCGTCCCAACAAAAAATATGTATGGCGATAATTGTCGCTCTCGCCTGCGACCCAATCTGGCTGAGCAGATTGAGTAACACAGCCCGTTAATGCAATCACAGCAATACCGATAATAAAAGCGCGCATGATTATCTCCTGATGATGAGGGATTGTTCAATGGTCAAATGGCCTGGCGTAAGCGTCTGCGAAGATGAGCGTGTTAAAGATTGTACGGATACCCAATGTTCCGTCAAATACGTTTTGCGTGTGGGATGAATCATCATTTCTGGATATATTTTTGCATCCAGCACACGCTCGCCCGCCGCTAAAAACTCTACTTTGACCCTATACTTTCCCGCTGGCAACGGCAATCTCGCCAACTGTATATTCGCTGGCAAGGTCAGCCAACTACGCGTATCAGCGCGCTCGGTGGCAATGGCCGCAATTTGCATGGCAAAGCCGCCCAACAAATTCGGCAAGGCTTCATTGCCGCTCCCGCGTTCCCCTGATTTCGTGACTGCTTGTTGCATTTTCACTTTAGCCACAGCACGCGCCAAGCTACGCGCCGTAATCGCCGCCATACGCCCAGCTAAAGTTTGCTTGGCTACCGCATCCACATTTTCCATCAACTCGGTTTGCGCTGCGGCTAGGGTTGCATTTGATTGTTCATTTAGCACGTGATCAGACGCTGCATTCGGCACAAGCTGCTGCGGCATCACACTGATGCGCGCTGCCACCACATCATTCAAGCGCGACTCATAATAAGGCAAAGCAATGCGTACAATGTGCCCGCTGATCGGGTCAAACAGCGTCGCAGCTTGCTCGCGCTTAATGGGTGCGAGCCCGTTGTGCAAAATAAAAATTAATTCGCCTTGCTCGGCTGTGGCATCTTTTTCTGAAGCATATTTTTTTTCCACGCTGGCATTTTTTTCCGAATTTAATTTATTTGCTGGCATGGGTTTGTTTTCTGGTGTGAAATTTTTGCTAGCCGCAATGCCAAATTCCTTTTTATATTTCGCCTCCTCATCGCGCAAGCCCAGCCTATGGCTGGTACGCAGCAAATCACTTTTAAGCAAATCGGGAATCGTGTCGGGCGCAGTAAACGCTATTTCAGCGCGATCACTTTTGTTGGATGAGGCTTTTTTATATTCCTCATATGCCTTGCGATAGGCGATCATGGCATCGCTCCACTCGCCGCCATCTTCATAAATCAGCGCGGTGAGATAGCGCGAAAACGCATGTTCACTTAAGCGAGTAAGCTCAGATTTTTCACCCAACTCGCGCAGCTTTAAATCAATCTGCAAGGCTTCCACACGCGCCGCATCACGCTGCCCCAGCTCTAAAAAATTGAGTGCCATGTACAAATGCAACAGCACTTGCTCGTAATCATCGCCCGCATAACGAGTGGTGGCATCATTGACGATAAATGACAGCGCGTTTTCGCTCACGCTGCTGGCGTAAAGCTGCTCGATTTCTTGCTTGGCCGCTTCAAGCGCGAGATTAGAGCCGGCAAAATCGCGCTGCATACGCAGCACCATGCCTTTGTTCAGCAGATAAAGAACCCGTTGATTTTTTTGCCCCGCTTGCGCTTCGATGCGTTGCAAGGCGGCATCGAATTGTTGTGTGGCGAGATCGCGCTCTATGGCGGAAAAGGAATCACTGTAGGTGGCACAGCCGCTCAATACCAGCAGCACCAATAAAACCGCAGCTTGTATTTTGCCGCCTGCCGCAGCAAATGGTTGACACAAGCGAGTCGGAGTGGGCGCATTCATGAGTACCTGCTATCCTGCGCGGCTTGCTGGTTTAATATCTGAGCTTACTGCGCTCCACCAGCTTCTTGATTTTTTTCTGGCCCAGCCAAACTTTGCTGTTATCAACCAAGCTAATCAAGGTTAAATCCACTTGGTAAAAACGCACTTGCGTGCTGCCGGACGCATCAATAATGGTATTAATCGTGCCCTTCAACATAAAGTCCGCACCCTGCTCCTGCCCCATCGCTTTGCGTGTAGCCTCGGTCGCATTAAGGTCTTGGTCTTTGCGCTCGGTGCGAATTTCGTCACGCTCGGTAGACGACGCAACAAATTTTACCTTGCCGGAATTAATCAACGCGCGCTCCATATCCGCCACAAAAGTATTGACGTTGATATGCTCGTGGCTGAGGTTGCGAACCTCACCCACAATCACTGCGGGCTGACGATTTTTAGCGTGCATAAACTCACCCAACCACGTGCGATCCAGCACATCGCGTATCATCTCTGCCGAAACTTGCTGCGAATCGGAGTCGTTCCACGCGCCGCTCAAATCCTTAACCTCTGCCGCATCCATGCGCGTCACCGAAGTAGCGCAGCCACTGGACAACACCAACAGGGCAAGAAAAATTCCAAGCTTTAATTTCGTAAACATTATTTTTTCTCCTTTTTAATGCTGTCAAATACATTTTCTGCGCGCACATCAATATACAGCCGCAAATCTTCATTCATCTCATGCACCCCAGCCAGCGTGCTTTTCACCTGTTCCATGTCTAGCTCGGCAATCGAATAAATAATGTTGGTTTCGGTATCGCGCCATGAGCCAATAATGCGCGAGCCAGATAAATTCACCTTGCTGGCATTTTTAATTTGCCGCGACACGGCTTCTTCATTCACATTAATTTTGGCGGCTTTTTCGGCGGCGACATAGTCGCTGGAAACCACCTCCAAGTAAGACGACAAAATGCGCGCCACCTCGGCACGGGCACGGTCATCTGCCACCGATTTTTGCAAAGCAGTATCGCCCATGGCAGCGGCAGAGCCCACACCGTGAAACAGGCGACCATTTTTATTGCCGAGTAATTGCGTGCCTTCAT
>JANONT010000115.1:0-4954 GCA_031420955.1 Candidatus Nitrotoga sp.
GACGGGTGGCATTCCCTTTCCCATCCCGCAAGACGGCATGGAAGTCATCTGGAATCATCTCGCGCGTTACCGTGGCGACACTTACGCGATGAATTGGAGCCAAGCCGCCGTCACCCGCGATGGCGCATATACGCCCGTGCGCTTTGAGTACGAATATGATTTTCACTACGGCAATCTGACCAAGCCCGTGTCGGCGCGCGAGGACAATAAGCTGCTCAATTTCTTGCAAACCGTCACCGCCCCCGCACGTTTGGCCGGACAAATTTTGCTGGTGTATGACACCGTCGATCAAGTCGATCAACCGCGTCAGGCGTGGACATACAACCCCGGCCAACGCCGCGTGCGGCTCGCGCCCAACGTGGCGTATGACAACCCCGGCACGGCTGCCGACGGCCTGCGTACCAACGATGATTTCTTCATGTTCAACGGCGCGATTGATCGCTACAACTGGAAGCTGGTCGGCAAGCAAGAGCTTTATATCCCTTACAATTCTTACAAGCTCACTGGCAACACGCTCAAATATAAAGAGGTGTTAAAGCCCGGCCATATCAACCCAGACCACGCGCGCTACGAGTTGCACCGCGTGTGGGTGGTCGATGCCACCTTAAAACCTGGCACCAGCCATATTTATAAACGTCGCACTTTTTACATCGACGAAGATAGCTGGATGATCGCCGTGGCAGATAAGTATGATGCGCGCAACGAACTATGGCGCGTATCTGAAGCGCACAGCATCAATTTTTATAATCTGCCGATGACTTATCCGACGCTAGATGTGCACCATGATTTGCAGTCGGGCCGCTATCTGGCAATGGGCTTGCGCAACGAAGAGCCTAAGGTGTATACGCCGATTAAACGTAACACGAATGATTTTTCACCGGCGGGCTTACGTAATTTGGGAACAAGATAAAAAACTATTGAGCCACAGAGAGCATTGACAATCTATTAGATAAGTTGAAAGTCCGTCATTCCCGCTCGATAAAATCATTCGGGGGCGGGCTATGACGAGAACCCTGTGCTAAATCATTATGGCAATCTCTGCACTTTCCGTCATTCCCGCGCAGGCTGGAATCCAGTAAAAAATGCTCCTCATAACGGACAAAATGAGCGACTGTTGTCCCGTTACACGGAGATTACTCAACCACCTAGATTCCCGCCACAGCCCGCCGTCGAATGTTTGAATCAGGGGCGGGAATGACGGCTGTAATGGATTATCCCGCTTGAATTAAAGTCTTTATATTCACAATAATCCATGAAAAAAGCCCTAGCCCTCTTCCCCTTTCTGCTCGCCTTCTTTTTTGCTGTATCTCATTTATCTACTTTCGCTGTTGAATCTCCATCAACCCTCACCATCCGTTCTGATAAGCTGCTTTTGTTAGATGCGGCTTATGCAGGTCAAGACATCATTGCCGTGGGGGAGCGCGGCACGATTTTAATTGCCAGCGCATCAAATTTTGGCACATCAAATGCCAGCGATGCAATCAACACTTGGCAACCCGCCACTTCTCCCACACCGATGACCTTAACCGCGATCACCTTTGCCGACGCGCAACATGGCTGGGCAGTGGGGCATGATGCGGTAATAATTCATAGCAACGATGGCGGCAAAAATTGGCAGCTACAACATAGTGCGCCAGAAAAACAAGCACCCTTGCTGGATGTGTGGTTTGCCAATACACAAACTGGTTTTGCCGTGGGCGCGTATGGTGCTTTTTACCAAACACAGGATGGCGGGAAATCTTGGCAAGCGCGAAAAGTGCTGGCTGATGACATGCACATCAACACCCTAGTCGGCGGGGCCGATGGAAAAATGTTTCTCGCGGGTGAAGCGGGCTTGATGGCACGCTCGCTCGATTATGGAAAAAATTGGCAGCTCCTGAAATCGCCGTATACGGGATCATTTTTTGGCGCATTGCGATTACGCGGCGAAACCTTGCTCGCCTTTGGTTTGCGCGGCCATGTTTTTCGTTCAACTGATTTCGGCTTGCATTGGACAGCCGTGCCGATCGCCACAGAATCCAGCTTGATGGGTGGCAGCGTGTTAGCGGATGGCACAGCGATTATTGTTGGCTATGATGGATTAATTTTAATCAGCACGGATCAAGGAAAATCATTTTCCTCGCTACGCGCACCCGCACGCAAAGCCTTATCCACCGCGCTGGAGGGGCAGGCTAAGCAATTAATATTATTTGGTGAAGCTGGCGTGGCGAGCCAGATGTTGCCAAGTATTAATAAATAATTGAACCGTAGGATGCTGCCGAGGAACGAGGCGCATCGGTCGCGTAAACAAGCCAAAATTTAAACCTCGAACGATGCGCCTCGTTCCTCGGCAGCATCCTACATAATAATGTAATCCAAAATCAGCACACCCTAAAAATGAGCCTCCTTCCTTTCATTCACGCGCTCGCGCATTTGATCTTTTCAAATCGGCGCACGCTGCTGATTATTTTTTCTTTAATCACGCTTGCACTGGGCTACTCTGCCACGCAACTTCGTGTGGATGCCGGCTTCAATAAAATGATTCCGCTGCAACATCCTTACATGAAAATTTTTACCGAATATCAACAAACCTTTGGTGGGGCAAATCGCGTATTGGTAGTACTGATGCAAAAGGACGGCGATATTTTTAACGCCAATTTTTTCGATCAGTTAAAGCATGTCACGGATGATGTATTTTTTATCCCGGGTGTAGATCGCGCCACGGTGACATCACTGTTTACCCCCAACGTGCGCTTTATTGAAGTGGTGGAAGAAGGCTTTGCGGGCGGCAATGTCATCCCAGCAAATTTCAGCGGCACGCCCGAAGATTTAGAAACGGTACGTAAAAATATTCTGAAATCCGGCACGGTGGGGCGTTTAGTTTCCAATGATTTTAATGGCGCGTTAGTCAGCGCAAATTTATTGGAGCTTGATCCGGGCACAGGCGCGAAGCTGGATTATCAAGCTGTCGCAAAACAGTTGGAAGGTATCCGCAACAAATATCAAAACGACAAAATGGATGTGCACATCATCGGTTTTGCTAAAGCAGTCGGCGACATCAGCGATGGCGCACGCGGCGTGCTGGCATTTTTCGCGTTGGCTTTTGTCATCACCACGTTGTTGCTTTATTTTTATTCCGGCTCGACCAAGCTCACGCTACTCGCTTTGATTTGCGCGCTAATGCCAGTGATCTGGCTGCTCGGTTTGTTGCCGATATTAGGGTTCGGTATTGACCCAATGTCCATCCTCGTGCCCTTTTTAATCTTCTCAATCGGCGTGAGCCACGCCGTGCAAATGACCAACGCTTGGAAGCTGGAATCCATACAGGGCGCAGACGGGCTTGCCGCATCGCACCGCGCCTTTAGCACTTTATTTATCCCCGGCACCGTGGCCTTGCTCACCAACGCGCTCGGATTTTTGGTCATCCTGCACATTCAAATCGACATGGTGCAAGAGTTGGCGATTACCTCTAGCCTAGGCGTGTTACTGATGATCGTAACTAATAAATTATTGCTGCCTGTTTTACTTTCTTACATTCATCTCAGCGATGCAGAAAAACAAAAGGGGGGGCGCGCCAACATAACAGCAGAACGCATTTGGCGTGCTTTACAAAAATTTGCACTGCCGCGCACCGCTATCTGGGTGCTGCTTATTTCAGGCATCATTTTGGTGTTGGGCATATGGCAAGCGCGTGAATTAAAAACGGGCGATTTAGGTAAAGGTATTCCCGAACTACGCGACAACTCGCGCTACAACCTCGACAACGCCGCAATAACTAAAAATTTCAGCATCGGCGTAGATGTGCTGTCGGTCATCGTACAAAGCCGCGACGTGCAAAGTGCGTGCACCGATTTTGAAATCATGGACAGCATTGATAAATTGGAATGGCAGATGCGTCATACCGACGGCGTGCAATCGGTGCTGGCCTTGCCGGGTGTGGCAAAAATTATCGGCGCGGGTTGGAATGAGGGCAATTTGAAATGGCGCGCACTGTCACGTGATGCCACCGTGCTGGCGCAAGCTGTCACGCCAGTGGACACCAGCAGCGGGCTGCTCAACACCGATTGCAGCGCCATGCAAATGATGATTTTTACGCGCGATCATCAAGGCGAAACGATCGCGCATATCGTTAGCGAAATTAAAAAATTTGCGCTAGAAAATAATTCTCCGCACCTTACATTTTTACTGGCCAGCGGCAATGTTGGGGTGATGGCGGCAACGAATGAAGCGGTTGATGCCGCAGAAATCACCATGCTGCTGTCCATCTTCGGCGCGATTATTTTGCTATGCTTAATCACCTTCCGTTCGTGGCAAGCCGCGCTGTGCATCGTTATTCCGCTGGCACTGGTGTCGGTGTTATGCAACGCGCTCATGGCCATGCTGGACATCGGCTTAAAAGTTTCCACCCTACCCGTCGTGGCACTGGGCGTAGGCGTGGGCGTGGACTACGGTATTTATTTATTCGAACGCATCAAACACGAGATGCAAACGCAACCCTTGAACGAGGCCTTTTATCAAGCACTCAAACAACGCGGCACCGCCGCCCTGTTCACCGCCCTCACCATGAGCATCGGCGTGGGGAGCTGGGCATTTTCCGCGCTCAAATTTCAATCGGACATGGGCATTTTGCTGGCCTTCATGTTTCTGGTGAACATGCTTGGCGCAATATTGCTGCTGCCCGCGCTGGCGGCGTATTTAGTTAAATCACCAGAAGGTAAAAAATGAGAATATTTCAATCAACACAATCTGCCTTAATTATTTTTATCAGCACAGGAATATTCTTATTGCTGCCTGGTTGTGCGAAAAATGACAGTGGATTTAAGAAAGTCCCCACACCAATTATTAAACCAAACTCTATAGTTTCAATTCGCGTCGCGCATGCCACGAATACGCGCTTCCCACAAATGTCTCAAGAGCAGTTGCAAATCCTTTTGGCCTCTGCTCATAAAACTGTAAAGAAAAATTGGGGAGTCAA